>NZ_JBPQTL010000060.1:0-34780 GCF_051386295.1 Micromonospora sp. URMC 105
GGCACCAGAGCAGCAGGGTGCGCACCGGCGTGGCGCGCTCACCGTGGTCGGGTCGGCGTGACCGGCACGCCGGGGCCGGCCGACGCCGTCCGCGGCCGCCCGGCCCAAGGAGATCAAGGTCTGGCTGCCCGGTGACGGGCTCACCCGCGTCATCCCCCGACCGGCGGCCGCGGACGGCGTCGGCCGGCCCCGGCGTGGCGCGCTCACCGTGGTCGGGTCGGCGTGACCGGCACGCCGGTGCGCACCCTGCTGCTCTGGTGCCCGGACTGGCCGGTCATCGCCGCCGAGATCGTCGACGGGGTGCCCGCCACCGGCCCGGTCGCCGTGCTGCACGCCAACCGGGTGGTGGCCTGCTCCGAGCAGGCCCGCGCCGAGGGGGTACGGCGGGGCCTGCGCCGACGGGAGGCCCAGGGGCGCTGCCCGCAGCTGACCGTCGTCGACCACGACCCCGGGCGGGACGCCCGCGCCTTCGAACCGGTGGTCGCCGCCGTCGAGGAGGTCGTCGCCGGCGTCGAGGTGGTACGCCCCGGCGCCTGCGCGGTGGCCGCCCGGGGCCCCAGCCGCTACCTCGGCGGCGAGGAGGCGGCCGCCGAACGGATCGTCGAGCAGGTGGCCCAGGCCTGCGCGGTGGAGAGCCAGGTCGGGATCGCCGACGGGGTCTTCGCCGCCGGGCTGGCCGCGCGCACCGGCCGGGTCGTGCCACCGGGCGGGACGCCGCAGTTCCTGGCCGGACTGCCGGTCGAGGCGCTCGGCCGGCCCGCGCTGGCCGACCTGCTGCGCCGGCTCGGCGTGCGTACCCTCGGCGACTTCGCGGCGCTGCCCGGCGGTGACGTGCTGGCCCGGTTCGGCCTGGACGGGGTGCTGGCCCACCGGCTCGCCGCCGGGCGGGACGACCGCCCGCTGGCCGTCCGCCAGCCCCCGGTCGACCTGGCGGTGACCGCCGACCACGACGAGCCGCTCGAGCGGGTCGACGCGGCCGCCTTCGCCGCCCGCGCGCTCGCCGAGCGGCTGCACGACCGGCTCGCCGGGTACGGGCTGGCCTGCACCCGGCTCGGCATCGAGGCGGTCACCGCGCACGGCCAGGAGCTGCACCGGGTCTGGCGGCACGACGGCCTGCTCACCGCCGCGGCCATCGCCGACCGGGTCCGCTGGCAGCTCGACGGCTGGCTCACCGGCAGCACCGGCCGCGCCGGTGCCCGCCCGGCCCGGCCGACCGCCGGGATCGTCCGGCTGCGGCTGGTCCCCGACGGGGTGCTGGCCCGGTCGGGGCTGCAACCCGGCCTGTGGGGCGAGACCGGCGAAGAACGGGAGCGGGCGCACCGGGCGTTGAGCCGGGTGCAGGGCATCCTCGGCCCGGAGGCGGTGGTCACCGCCGTGCTCGGCGGTGGTCGTTCCCCGGCCGACCAGACCCACCTGGTTCCCTGGGGCGACGAGCGGCTCCCCGCCCGCCCCGGCCCGCCGCCGCTGCCGGGTGAGCCGGCCGGCGTCGCCGACCGGCCCGGGGGCCGTGCCCGGGGTGCCGGTGGGGACCGCGCCGGGGGCACCGCCCGGGCCGGTCGGGGCCGTGCCGCGGGCGCCGGCCGGGCCGCCGGTGCCGGGAGCGGCCCGGCCGCCGGCGGAGGCAGCGCCGTCCCGCCGTGGCCGGGGCGGCTGCCGCCGCCCGCGCCGGCCGTGGTGCTGCCCACCCCGCTCGCCGCGACCGTGCACGACGCCGCGGGTGAGCCGGTCGTGGTCAGTGCCCGCCTGACGGTGAGCGCCGCGCCGGCCCGGCTGGCCGTCGGTACGGCCCGGCCGGTCGAGATCGTCGGCTGGGCCGGCCCGTGGCCGGTGGACGAGCGCTGGTGGGCCCCGGCCGAGGCGCGGCGCCGGGCCCGGTTCCAGGTCTGCCTGGCCGACGGCGCCGCCCTGCTGCTGGCGGTCGAGGCCGGCCAGTGGCTGGTGGAGGCGATCTATGACTGAGCCGGTCCGGTCGCCCGCGGAGGCGGCCGGATGAGCTTCCACAACCCCAAGCTGCCCTGGTCGGAGCTGGAACGGGTGCTCTCCGGGCGACCCGGCGGCGGGTCGGGCGGCGGGAGGCCGCCGGGTGGCCGGTCGCGGGACGAGCGGCACCTGCACGTGGTCGATCCGCTCGCGGTCGACGCCGACGGCGGCGACGCCCCCGCCTGGAGCCGCAAGCGCCGGCAGTACGAGGCGCCCGAGCTGCCCGCCCCGGACGGCACGGTCCCGTACGCCGAGCTGCATGCGCACACCAACTTCAGCTTCCTCGACGGCGCCAGCCACCCCGAGGAACTGGCCGAGGAGGCCGCCCGGCTGGGGCTCACCGCGCTCGCCGTCACCGACCACGACGGCTTCTACGGCGTGGTCCGTTTCGCCGAGGCGGCCCGCGCGCTGCACCTGCCGACGATCTTCGGCGCCGAGCTCTCCCTCGGGCTGCCCGGCCCGCAGAACGGTGAACCCGACCCGCACGGCGCGCACCTGCTGGTGCTCGCCCACGGCCACGAGGGGTACGCCCGGCTGGCCGCCACCATCTCCCGCGCCCAGCTGCGCGGCGGGGAGAAGGGCCGACCGGTCTACGGCGAGCTGGAGGAGGTCGCCGCCGAGCTGCGCGACCACGTGCTGGTGCTCACCGGCTGCCGCAAGGGGCACGTGCCCGGCGCGCTGCTCACCGAGGGCGTCGACGCGGCGGCCCGCGAGCTGGACCGGCTCACCGCCCTCTTCGGCGCCGAGACGGTGGCGGTGGAGCTGACCGACCACGGGCACCCGGTCGACGCCGACCGCAACGACGCCCTCGCCGAGCTGGCCGCCGCCGCCGGGCTGCCCACGGTGGCCACCAACAACGTGCACTACGCGACCCCGGGCCGGCGCCGGCTCGCCACCACCCTGGCGGCGGTCCGGGCCCGGCGCAGCCTGGACGAGATCGACGGCTGGCTGCCCGCCGCCGCCACCGCCCACCTGCGCAGCGGCGCGGAGATGGCGGCCCGGTTCGCCGCGTACCCGGGCTCGGTGGCGCGGGCGGCCGAGTTCGGCGCCGAACTCGCCTTCGACCTGCAGCTCGTCGCGCCGCAGCTGCCGGCGTACCCGGTGCCGCCGGGGCACAGCGAGATGAGCTGGCTGCGCCACCTGACGATGGTGGGCGCCCGGGAGCGCTACGGCCCGCCCGAGGCGCACCCCGAGGCGTACGCGCAGCTGGAGCACGAGCTGCGGATGATCGAGGAGCTGGGCTTCCCCGGCTACTTCCTGGTGGTCTACGACATCGTCACGTTCTGCCGCGAGCAGGACATCTACTGCCAGGGCCGGGGCTCGGCGGCGAACTCGGCGGTCTGCTACGCGCTGCGGATCACCAACGTCGACGCGGTCCGGCACCGGCTGCTCTTCGAGCGCTTCCTCGCCCCGGAACGCGACGGCCCGCCCGACATCGACGTGGACATCGAGTCCGACCGCCGGGAGGAGGTGATCCAGCACGTCTACGCCCGGTACGGCCGGGAGCACACCGCCCAGGTCGCCAACGTCATCTCGTACCGGCCCCGGTCGGCGGTGCGGGACGTGGCCAAGGCGTTCGGCTACTCACCCGGGCAGCAGGACGCCTGGAGCAAGCAGATCGACCGGTGGGGCTCGGTGGCGTCGGTCGACGTCGAGGACATCCCCGAGCAGGTGGTGGCGTACGCCAACGAGCTGCAGACGTTCCCCCGGCACCTGGGCATCCACTCCGGCGGCATGGTGATCTGCGACCGGCCGGTGATCGAGGTGTGCCCGGTGGAGTGGGGCCGGATGCCCGGCCGCAGCGTGCTCCAGTGGGACAAGGACGACTGCGCGGCCGTCGGCCTGGTCAAGTTCGACCTGCTCGGCCTGGGCATGCTCTCCGCGCTGCACTACGGCTACGACATGATCGGGATGACCCTCGACCTGGGCGACATGACGCTGGACGACCCCGAGGTCTACGACATGCTCTGCCGGGCCGACTCGGTCGGGGTGTTCCAGGTGGAGAGCCGCGCCCAGATGGCCACCCTGCCCCGGCTCAAGCCCCGCGAGTTCTACGACCTGGTGGTCGAGGTGGCGCTGATCCGGCCCGGCCCGATCCAGGGCGGCTCGGTGCACCCGTACATCCGGCGCAAGAACGGCCAGGAGCCGGTGACCTTCGCGCACCCGCTGATGCGCAACGCGCTGGAGAAGACCCTCGGCGTGCCGCTGTTCCAGGAGCAGCTCATGCAGCTCGCGATCGACCTGGCCGGTTTCGACGCGGCCGGGGCCGACCAGCTGCGCCGGGCCATGGGGGCCAAGCGCTCGGTGGAGCGGATGGCGCAGATCGCCGACCGGCTCTACGCCGGGATGGCCGAGCGGGGCATCACCGGCGAGCTGGCCGACGACGTCTACCGCAAGCTCACCGCGTTCGCCAGCTACGGCTTCCCGGAGAGCCACGCGATGAGCTTCGCCTACCTGGTCTACGCCAGCTCCTGGCTCAAGCGCTACCACCCGGGGCCGTTCCTGGCCGCGCTGCTCAACGCCCAGCCGATGGGCTTCTACTCGCCGCAGACCCTGGTCGACGACGCCCGCCGGCACGGGGTCGAGGTCCGCCGGCCGGACATCAACGCCAGCGGAGCCAAGGCGGTGCTGGAGTCGACGCCGGAAACCCGGTGGGGGAGCCGGGCGGGGGAGCCGCCGCACGCCTGGGGGCTGGGCGGTCCGGCGGTCCGGCTCGGGCTGGGCAGCGTACGCACCCTCGGTGACGACGTGGCCGAGCGGATCGAGGCGGAGCGGGTGGCGCACGGGCCGTACCGGGACATGCCGGACCTGGCCCGGCGGGCCGGGCTCACCGCCGCGCAGCTGGAGGCGCTGGCCACCGCGGACGCCTTCGCCTGTTTCGGGCTGACCCGGCGCCAGGCGCTCTGGGCGGCCGGCGCGGCGGCCCAGGACCGGCCGGGCCGGCTGCCCGGCACGGTGACCGGGACGGCCGCGCCCACCCTGCCCGGAATGGAGGCGGTGGACCGGCTGGTCGCCGACGTCTGGGCGACCGGGCTCTCCCCGGAGAGCCATCCGGCCCGTTTCATCCGCGACCGGCTCGACGCGCTCGGCGCGGTGCCGATCGCCCGGCTCGGCCGGGTGGAGCCGGGCCGGCGGATCCGGGTCGGCGGGATCGTCACCCACCGGCAGCGGCCCGCGACCGCCGGCGGGGTGACCTTCCTCAACCTGGAGGACGAGACGGGGATGCTCAACGTCACGTGCTCCCCGGGGCTGTGGCAGCGCTACCGTCGGATCGCCCGCACCAGCGCGGCCCTGGTGGTGCGCGGCCGGTTGCAGCGGCACGAGGGGGTCACCAGCCTCACCGCCGACCGGCTGGACGCCATCGAGCCGCCGGTCAGCCCGGCGTCGCGGGATTTCCGCTGATTTCAGTGATCCACATTACGGTTTCCTCGGACGCCAGGCGGGAGACTTCCGGGCACGTGCGGGCAGAGTGGCCCGCTCGCGGCAAGGGGGAAGACGCGATGACGTCGAACAGCATGCACACCGGCGGCGTGGCGAACGCCCGGCGGACCCGGCTCGCCGCCGGGTGGGCGCCGGCGCAGGACGCCCAGACGCGCGAGTACCAGGTGCACGACGGTCCGGTGGCCAACGCCAACCGGTCCCGCGCGGAGGAGGACCCCGCCGCCGGCGGCGAGTCCTGACCAGCGCGGTACGCCTGCGGGGGTCCGGTGGCGCAGGTGACTAGGCTCGACCGGGTGGAGCAGACCACCCGGTTCACCGGGCCGCCGCTGACCCCCCGTACCGCTGTCATCTGGTCGGTCCTCGCCGCCGAGCTGGACCGACGTGCCGGCGCCGAGCTGACCGTGCTGGACGTCGGCGGCGGGACCGGCGGCTTCGCCGTCCCGCTCGCCCAGGCCGGGCACCGGGTCACCGTGGTCGACGCCAGCCCGGACGCGCTCGCCGCGCTGACCCGCCGGGCCGCCGAGGCAGGGGTCGCCGCCCGGGTACGCGCGGTGCAGGGCGACGGCGACGCCCTGGCCGGGCTGGTCGAACCGGCCAGCGCCGACCTGGTGCTCTGCCACTCCGTGCTGGAGGTGGTCGACGACCCGACGCCGGTGGTCGACGCGCTGGCCGCCGCGCTGCGGCCCGCGGGTGCGGCCAGCGTGCTGGTCGCCGGCCGGGCCGCCGCCGTGCTGGCCCGGGCGATGAACGGCCACCTGGACGTCGCCGCCGCGCTCGCCGCCGCCCCGGACGGCTCCGCCGGGCCGCGGGACACCCTGCGCCGGCGCTTCGACGCCGAGGGCGCCGCCGCGCTGCTGCGCGCCGCCGGGCTCACCGTCGAGGAGATCCACGGGGTACGCGTCCTCGCCGACCTGCTCCCCGCCGCCGTGGCCGACGGCCAGCCGGGCAGCCTGGTCGAGCTGGAACGGGACCTCGCCGCCCGGCCGCCGTACCGGGACCTCGCCGCCCAGCTGCACCTGTTCGCCCGCCGGCCGGCATGACCGCCCCGGCTCCGCCCGGTCCGCTGGACGTGGTGGCGCCCCGCTACGGCGGCGGCAGCCTCGCCGACGTGGTGCCCAGCGCGCTGGCGGTGCTCGGCGTGCCCGGCGCGGTCGACCTGCTCGGCCTCACCCCCCGGCTGTCCGGGGTACGCCGGATCGCCGTGCTCCTGGTCGACGGGCTCGGCTGGTACCAGATCCCGACCGCCGCCCCGTACGCGCCGATCCTGGCCGGGCTCACCGCCACCGTCGGGCGGCCGCTGACCTCGGGTTTCCCCTCCACCACCCCGACCAGCCTGGTGAGCCTGGGCGCGGGCGTCGCGCCCGGGCCGCACGGGGTGCTCGGCTTCACCGTCCGGGTGCCCGGCACCGACCGGGTGCTCAACCACATCGAGTGGACCGGCGACCCCGAGCCGCTGACCTGGCAGCCGGTCCGTACCCAGTGGGAGCGGGCCCGGGCGGCCGGCGTCGCGGTGACCGTGGTCAGCCGTCCCGAGTTCGCCGGCAGCGGGCTGACCCTGGCCGCCAACCGGGGCGGCGACTACCGGGGCGCCGCCGGAGTGGACGCCCTGGCCGCGACGATGCTCGCCGCGCTCGCCGCCGGTCCCGGGCCGACCCTGGTCTCCGGCTACCACCCTGACCTGGACCGGCACGGCCACCTCACCGGCGTCGACTCCGCACCGTGGCGGGTCGCCGCCGCCGAGGTGGACGCGCTGCTCGCCCGGCTCGTCGACGGCCTGCCGCCGGACGCCGCGCTGCTGGTCACCGCCGACCACGGGCAGCTCGACGTGCCCGCCGCGCACCGCTTCGACCTGGACACCGATCCCCGGCTGCGCGCCGGGGTGCGGGTCGTCGCCGGCGAGCCGCGGGTGCGGTACCTGCACGTCGAGCCGGGCGCGGTGGACGACGTGGTGGCCACCTGGTCGGGGGTGCTCGGTCCGGCCGCCCGGGTGGAGACCCGGGCGCAGGCGGTGGCCGCCGGGCGGTTCGGCCCGGTGCCGCCGGAGCACCTGCGGCGGGTCGGCGACGTCGTGGTGACCTGCCACGGCACGTACGCCGTGCTGGCCAGCCGCTCCGAGCCGCCCGCGGTGTCCCGGCTGGTGGCGTACCACGGGGCGGACACGGCGGCGGAGCTGACCATCCCGCTGCTGGTCGTGCGGGGCTGACCGGCCGGGCTGTCGTACCGGCGGGCTAACCTGCGGGAATGGGTCGGAGCCAGTCCTTGCCGCGCGGTGGTGGTGACCCGCGTTTCGGTCCCGGCGCCGACGACTCCGGCAGCCCGATCCTGCACGTCGACATGGACGCCTTCTTCGCCTCGGTGGAGGTGCGCCGCCGCCCCGAGCTGCGCGGCCGGCCGGTGGTGGTCGGCGGGGTCGGGCCGCGCGGCGTGGTCAGCTCCGCCAGCTACGAGGCCCGGCGGTACGGCGTCCGCAGCGCCATGCCCACCATGCGCGCCCGCGCGCTCTGCCCGCACGCGGTCTACCTCCCGCCCGACTTCGAGCAGTACACCGCGGCCTCCCGGGCGGTCATGCAGATCTTCCGGGACGTCACCCCGCTGGTCGAGCCGCTCTCGCTGGACGAGGCGTTCCTCGACGTGGCCGGTGCCCGGCGGCTGTTCGGCCCGCCGGCCGAGATCGCCCGCCGGATCCGCGCCCGGGTGGCCGCCGAGCAGGGGCTGACCTGCTCGGTCGGGGTGGCGCCGACCAAGTTCGTGGCCAAGCTCGGCTCCACCCGGGCCAAGCCGGACGGCCTGCTCGTGGTGCCCGCCGACCGGGTGCTGGAATTCCTGCACCCGTTGCCGGTCGCCGCGCTCTGGGGGGTGGGGGAGCGCTCCGCCGAAACGCTGCGCCGGCTGGGGCTGACCACCATCGGCGACCTCGCCGAGGCGCCGTACGGGATGCTCCGCAAGGCCGTCGGCGAGGCGTCCGCCACCCACCTGCACGAGCTCGCGTGGGGGCGCGATCCCCGGTCGGTCAGCCCGGAGCACGTGGAGAAGTCGATCGGCGCCGAGACCACCTTCGACGCCGACGTCGCCGACCCGCTGGAGATCCGCCGTACCCTGCTCGCCCTCAGCGAGAAGGTCGGCACCCGGCTGCGCCGGGCGGGGCAGGTCGGGCGGACGGTCTCGCTCAAGGTGCGGTTGACCGACTTCCGCACGGTCAACCGGTCCCGCACCCTCGGCGTGCCCACCGACACCGCCCGGGAGATCTTCGACACCGCCTGGGGCCTCTACACCGTTCTCGACCCGGGAGAGCGGGTCCGGCTCCTCGGCGTACGGGTGGAGGGGTTGACCGGGGCGACCGAGACGCCGCGGCAGTTGACCCTCGGCGCGCCCGAGCGCGGCTGGCGGGAGGCGGAAGCTGCCGCCGACGCCGCTGCTGCCCGTTTCGGGCGGTCCGTCATAGGTCCGGCCAGTCTGCTCGGCCGACGTGATCCCCGTCGAGGCGAAAATCCGACCCGGCCGTAGGTCGTCCCGCTTTCCGACGCGCGAACCCCCTCGTAGACTTGACGGCAAGCAGCCGGTTGGCTGCTACGGTCTGTCGGCCCGACCGGGCCGACCAACGTGACCGGGGAGGAGTGCCGTGCCGCTCTCGGAGCACGAGCAGCGGCTGTTCGAGCAGATCGAGCGGTCGCTTGCCGAGGACCCCAAATTCGCCTCGGCCGTGCGCGCCAGCGACCCGCGTTTCCACGCGCGGCGTCGCCTGCTCGTCGCTGCCGGCGTGGTCGTCGTCGGCCTGGCCCTGTTGGTCTACGGCGCGGTGATCAAGACTCCGCCGCTGGCAGTGGCGGGCTTCGTCGTCATGCTGGCCGCGCTGGGCTACGCGGTGCAGTCGCATCGCCGGTCGCAGTCACCCGACCTGCACGTGGTGGGTGGCACGACGAGCCGCCGTCGTCCGCGCGGGCGCGCGGGGGGTCGACGGCCGTCGCTGCTGGACCGCATGGAGGACCGGTGGCGGCAGCGCCCGGAGGGACATCGCTGAACGCCCACCGCCGCTGAGGCGGGTGGGCGTCGCCACGACGGTGGGCACCGGACGCGCTCCGGTTACCTCCGTCATTCCCGCACGCCCGTCTGAACGCACGGAAATGCGCCATGCCGGACGACTTGCTGCGGCACCGCAGACGCAACGTCCCCAGCGCCCGAGTCTGGCGGCGCGGGACCCCACCACCCGGCACGCCCGACCTGCCCCCACGGCACGCACACTTTCAGAGAAAGCGTGGCTATTCCTCGTGGCGGTTTCAGGTGGCTGTTGCAACGAGGTGTTTGTTGAGTGCTTGAGCGGGATTCTGCCAGTTGAGGGTTTGGCGGGGTCGTCCGTTGAGTTCGCGGGCGACGGCGTCGAGGTCGTCCTGGGTCCAGGTGCGGAAGTCGGTGCTGGAGCGGGGGAAGTACTGGCGGAGCAGGCCGTTGGTGTTTTCGTTGCTGCCGCGTTGCCATGGGCTGTGGGGGTCGCAGAAGTAGACCTTGCAGTCCGTCGCCAGGGTGAAGGCAGGGTGTTGGATCATCTCGATGCCCTGGTCCCAGGTCAGGGTTTTGCGTAGCTCGGCGGGCAGGCGGCGCATCAGGCCGATGAGGGTGTCGATGACGTGTTCGCTGACCCTGGATTCGGGCAGGGCGCCGAGCATGACGTAGCGGGTGGCCCGCTCGACCAGAGTGATGATGGCGCTGGAGCCTCGGGCGCCGATGACCAGGTCACCTTCCCAGTGCCCCGGCACCGCCCGATCGTTGGCTTCCGCCGGGCGGGTGGAGATGTGAAAGTCGCGCACCCACGGCCGGGCGCCCCGGCCGGCAGTGGCCTGTCGTGACTGCGGCCGGCGGAGCGCACGTCCGGAACGCAGAGCGACCTGCCGGGCCAGCTCCTGGCGCATCCCACCGCGGGCCTGGAAGTAGATCGCCTGATAGATCGTCTCGTGCGACACCCATTGCTCCGCGGACTCGGGATACTCGCACCGCAACCACCGAGCGATCTGCACCGGCGACCACCGCTGGGCGAGCTTGTCTTTGACAATCTCCCACAACGGCGGCATCGGCTGCCCCCACCGCGGCCGCAGCTTTCCCGTGCGAGGCCGCCGCGCCCGCTCATCAGCGCGACGCTGCGCCACCTGATGCGAATACCGCCACCCATACGCCGGCCCCCAACTGGCCGGACAACCCTGCCCGGGCACGTAACCCGAGCGCCGTCCCCGCGGATGCACCGCACCCTGCAGCCCAGGACCCCGCCCATTGGTCCGGTTCCGGCGCACCTCCCGCCACACCGTCGACCGATCCCGCCCGATCACCGCAGCGATCTGCCCGAACCGCAACCCCTGCCCGAACAACACCTCAATCTGCGCCCGCTCCACGGGCGACAACCGCTTCCCCGGCATGAACCCTCATCCTCACGAGAATCCACCCCGTTGCAACAACCACTTGAGCCCGAGCGAGGAATAGCCACGCTTTCTCTGAAAGTGCATGGCCGGGACGGGTCGGCCCGAGGCGCGCCCGAGGTGGGCCGGAGGCGGATCGGGCGAGCCGGGGGGGTCAGGGGGTGGGGGTGAGGCGGGTGCGGAGGGCGTCGGCGGCGGCCCGCTCGCTGCGCTGCTCCGTCGCGTACGCCAGGCGGACCGCCTCCTCGGCGCAGGCCAGCGCCTCGGCCGGCCGGCCGCAGGCGGCCAGCGCCTCGGCCAGCACGCTGGCCCCGATCACCTGGCTGCGCACGTCCTCGGCCGGCGCAACGACCGCGCGGCGGGCCCAGTCCAGCGCCTGCTCGCGCTGGCCCGCAGCGAGCAGGGCGGAGGCGTACCGGGCCATCGTCTGACGGCGGGAGAAGAGCAGCGTCGGGGCGTGCGCGGCGGTGGTCGCGACCGGGGCGAGCAGCCCGACCGCGGTGGCCGAGTCGCCGGCGGCGAGCCGGGCGGTGGCCAGCAGCACGCGGGGCGCGACCTGGGCCGGCGCCTGCGGGTTGTGCGGCTCGACGGCGGTCAGCACCGCCCGGGCGTCCCGCTCGGCGGTCTCGCAGTCGCCCAGGTCCAGCGCCACGAAGCCGCGCAGCGTGCCGGCCATCCCGGTGAGCAGCGGGTGCGAGGTGCGCTCGGCGTACGCGAGGGCGTCGGTGAGCAGGTCGACGGCGTGCTCCGGCTCGCCCAGGCCGCGGGCCACCACGCCCCGCACCACCAGGGCGAAGCCGCGCCCCCAGTCGTCGGAGACCTCGGCGAAGTCCCGGTACGCCCGGCGGGCCGACCGGTCCGCCTCGGCGATCTCACCCAGCTCGGCGCCGGCGAACGCCTCGACCGCGCGCAACGTGCCGACCGCCCACGCCTCGCCGACCCGCTCGCCGAAGGGCAGGAAGACGTTGGCCAGCCGGCACGCCTCCCTCAGCCGCCCGGCGAGCAGCCGGGCGAAGGCGGTGCTCCCGCGCAGCCACGCCCGCCCGTACGGGTCCTTCAGCTCGGCGAAGAGCCGGGCCGCCCGGCCGAGCACCGCGTCGGTACCGGCGAAGTCGCCCCGGGTGGTGGTCACCCAGGCCAGGTTCTGCAACGACCAGGCCTGCCCGCGCGGGTCCCGGGCGGCGAGGCTGACCTGGTACGAGGCGGCGAGGCGACTGCTGGCCTGGCCGAGCCGACCGGCGATGAAGTCGGCCATCCCGAGCCGGCGCATCGCCGAGGCGCGCAGGGTCGGCAGCCCACCGGCGGTGGCCACCTGCAACGCCTCCTGCCAGCAGGTCACCGCCCGGTCCTGGTCGCCGAGGGTCTGGTGGGCCTGCCCGGCGAGCAGGAGCGCGCTGGTCCGGGTGGCCGCGTCGTCGCCGGCGTTGGCCGCGATCTTCTCGGCGAAGGCGAGCGCGTCGCCCGGCCGACCCACCTGGAGCAGGGCCCGGGCGTGCACCACCCGGTCGGCGGCGGGCACCCCGTCGCGGGCCAGCTCGGCGGCGCGTTCGGCGTACTCGACGGCCATCGCCGGCTCCCCGGCGTGCATCGACCGGCGGGCGGCCCGGCCCAGCGCGGCCACGCCCAGTCCGGCGACCGTCCGGGCCGGCGCGTCGGGGCGGAGCTTGACCGCGTCGGCGAGCGCGGCGGCCCGCTCGACGTGCTCGGCGACGAAGTCGTCCCGGGCGGTGTCGGTGAAGCCGCCCGGCGGGGTCACCGGGCTGTCCGGCACCGGTTCCGCCCAGCGGGCCAGCGCGGCGTGCCGCTCGGCCAGCTCGGCCTTGCTCACCCCGGCGTACGCGGCCTCGCGCATCAGCGGGGTGGCGAAGGCGTACCCGGTGCGGGTGCGGTGCAGCATGCGGCGTTGCAGCAGCTCCTCGACGGCCCGCTCCAGTTCGACCGCGGCCACCGCGGCGGGGCGGCCGTCGCTCCCGGCGCGCAGCTCGCGCAGCGCCTCCAGGGCCCCGGTGGGCACGGTGTCGCCGACCACGGCGGCGTCCCGCAGCACCGAGCGGGCGTCCGGCGGCAGCGCGTCGATCCGGGCGGCGAGCACGGCGGCCAGGTCGCGGGAGAGCAGCCGGCTGCCCAGCGAGCCGGGGACCAGCCGCCAGCCGCCCGGGTTGCCGGACCCGCGCTCGGCGACCGCGGTGAGCGCGCCCCGCTCCATCAGCAGGGTGACCAGCTCGGCCAGGTAGAACGGGTTGCCCTGGGCGGTGGCGAGGAGCCGGTCCGCGTCGGCCTGCGGCAGCCGGCCGCCGTTGAGGTAGGTGGTGAGCAGCCGGGCCGCGTCGGCGCCGCGCAGCGGCGGCAGCGCGTGCACCTCGGCGTCGGCGACCCGGGTCAGCGCCCCCGCGGTACGCACCAGCTCCGGCCGGCCGAGCAGCAGCACCAGCACCGGGCCGGTGAGCCGGGACAGCGTCAGTCCGAGCGCGCTGATCGTCTCGGCGGTGGCGTCGTGCAGGTCGTCCACGACGATCACCAGCGGCGCCTCGGTGGCCAGGGCGCTGAGCAGCCCGGCGACCGCGTTCGGCACCGCCTCGGCGTCGGCGGGCACGCCACCGGCGGTCCATTCCCCGTTGTCGGTGGCGCTGCCGTGCCCGCCGGGCAGCTCGGCGTACCCGAGCAGGGCCAGCAGCTGGTCGGTGGCGAGCGGGGTGGTGCCCTGTCGGCCGAGCCGCTGGCCGAGCCGGCGCAGCCGCTCCTCGACGGCCGGCCGGGTGAGCGCGGTGGAGGCGTCGTTGGGCAGGCCGACGGCGGCCCGGACCAGGTCGGCCAGCGGGGCGAGCCGGCGCCGCTCGCCGAAGGCGGCGCAGCGTACCGAGAGCACCCGGGCGCCGGTGTGCGCGGCGTACCGGCCGGCGCCGACGTCGTAGCCGGCGGCGAGGCGTTCCACCTCGGCGGCGAAGCGGGACTTGCCGATGCCCGCCTCGGCGGTCATCAGCAGCACCCGGGGCTCGCTGCGGTCGATCACCTCGGCGAGCCGGCCGGCGATCCGCCCGATCTCGGTCTCCCGGCCGACGAAGGGCGCCTCGTCGCCGAGACCGGAGCGGGTGCCCGGGGCGTCCAGGAGCCCCAGCAGCTCGTACGCCTCGACCGGCTCACGCTTGCCCTTGAGCCGCAGCGGGCGCAGCGCCCGCCAGGAGGCGACGTGCCGGGTGGCCGCGGAGGTCCGGGCGCCGGCGTACACCGCGCCGACGGCGGCGGCGTCGGCGAGCCGGGCTGCGGTGTTCACCGTGTCGCCGATGACGGTGTACTCGATGGCGGCCTGGATGCCGGCGATCACGTCGCCGGTGTTCAGGCCTACCCGCAGGCCGAGCGGAGCGCCGCCGCCCCGCTCGTCGTCGAGCACCCGGCGGACCGCCCGCTGCATGGACAGCGCGGCGCGGACCGCCCGCTCGGCGTCGTCCTCGTGGGCGACCGGTGCACCGAAGACCGCCATGATCCCGTCGCCGGTGAGCTTGTCGACGTGCCCGCCGAAGGTCTTGACCGCCCCGGCGAGCGCGGCGAGCACCCGGTCGGTGACCGCGCCGACCCGTTCCGGGTCGAGATCCTCCGACCAGGAGGTGAAGTCGGACAAATCGCCAAAGAGTACGGTGACCACCCGCCGCTCGGCGGCGGGCAGGGTCGCCGCAGCGGGCAGCGCGGCGCCGCAGTTGTGGCAGAAGCGGGCGCCGGGCACGGCCACGGTGCCGCACACGGGGCAGGTCACGGCTGCTCCAACTCCGTACCCCCGGTCCCGGATTCCCGGGCGGCGACGCCCAGGTACTCCAGTTGGGCCCGGACCGACCATTCGGCTGCCCACCAGAGCGACCGGTCGACGTCAGCGTAGACCCGGGCGACGACCTCGGGCGCGGTGGTCGCGCCCGCGGCGACCGCCGCGCGCACCTGGTCGAGCCGGGCCCGGCGGTGGGCCAGGTAGAACTCGGCCGCCGCGCCGCAGTCGGCCAGCGCCGGGCCGTGCCCCGGCAGCGCCGGGATCCCCCGGTACGCGGAGAGCAGTTCGAGGCTGGCGAGGTAGTCGCCGAGGTGCCCGTCGGGGTGGGCGACCACGGTGGTGCCGCGGCCGAGGATGGTGTCGCCGGTGAGCACGACCCGCTCGTCGCCGTGCTCGGCGAGGAAGCAGACCGAGTCGGCGGTGTGCCCGGGGGTCGGCACCAGGCGGACGGTGAAGCCGGCGGCGTCCAGCGGGGCGTCCGGGGTCAGCGGCGCGGCGCCGATGGTGTGGGCCGGGTCGGCGGCCCGCACGGCGGCCCCGCCGAGCAGGTCGGCCAGGCGGGCGGAGCCCTCGGTGTGGTCGGGGTGCCCGTGGGTGATCAGCACCGACCCGACCGGGCCGTGCGCGGCGATCCGGCCGAGGTGGTCCTCGTCCGCCGGGCCGGGGTCGATCACCACGGCCGGGGCGCCCGGGGCCGCCCGCAGCACCCAGGTGTTCGTCCCGTCCAGCGTCATCGGCCCGGGGTTGGGCGCCCGCAACAGGGTCACCCAGCTCGGCAGCCCGTCCGCGAGCGCGGCCACCGGCCCCGTCACATGCCCGCCCATGGCTGCGATCGTACGACCCCGCCCGCCACTCCCCGCGATCTTGCAGGCGCCGCCGCTGGTTTATGGCCGTTCGCGGCTTTCCCTGGGGCCGCGCGCTGCAAGATCGCGGGGTGACGGGTCAGGAGACCTCGACGATGACCTCGATCTCGACCGGCGCGTCGAGGGGAAGCTCGGCGACGCCGACCGCGGAGCGGGCGTGCCGGCCGGCCTCGCCGAAGACGGTGCCGAAGAGTTCCGAGGCGCCGTTGACCACGCCGGGCTGGCCGGTGAACCCGGGCGCGCTCGCGACGAAGCCGGTCAGCTTGACGATCTTGACGACGTTCTCCAGACCGACCAGCGCGTCGACCGCCGCGAGAGCGTTCAGCGCACACCGCTCGGCGAGGTCCTTGGCCTGCTCGGCGGAGACCCCGCCGCCGACCTTGCCGGTGGCCAGCAGCTTGCCCTCGGCCATCGGCAACTGACCGGAGACGAAGACGTGCTGGCCGGACTGCACCGCCGGCACGTAGCTGGCCAGCGGAGGCACGACCTCCGGCAGGGCCAGACCGAGTTCCGCCAACTTCGCGTGGGGCCCGTTGCTCATGCCGCTGCGCCCTTCGGACGCTTCAGGTAGGCGACCAGCTGGTCCGGGTTCGGGCCGGGAACCACGGCGACCAACTCCCAGCCGTCCTCGCCCCAGTTGTCGAGGATCTGCTTGGTCGCGTGGACCAGCAGCGGGACCGTGGCGTATTCCCACTTCTGCATCGGTGGAAGGCTCCCTTGCCTGGCGTGGACTGGTTTCCAGGCACAGCCTACGGTCCGGACGTGGGCCGGGGCGCGGGACGCTGCTCGGGGGCGGTCGGCACCTCGCCGCACGGGCCCTCGTGGTCGTACGGCTGCGGGCAGCGGGACTTGTCGGGCAGGAGCAGGTCGCAGAAGACCCGGTGCCGGTTGTTCTGGTCGTCCGCGGTGGAGACGGTGGTCTCGCCGGCGTCCAGCTCGGGCAGGAAGCCCAGCGAGACCGCCACCGTGCCGGCCAGGGCGGTCGCCGCCGACAGGTCGGCCACCCGGATCGGCAGGTGGATGACGTAGCCGGGCTCCTCCTCGTCCCGGCCGCCGCCGCGGTTCAGCATGCGCAGCACCTCGTTCGGCTCGGCGCAGCGGCGGTACGACCGCTCATTCATCGGGAGGCCGCCGGCCGGCCCGTCCGCGTCCCTCCGGTCGGCGAGCCGGCCTGCCCGGTCGCCGGGCGGGAACTGGGCTCGAGCGATGTTGTCCGCGTCGCGCATGTACTGCCTCCGGGCCTCAAACCATGAACTGACCGCCGCCTCGAATCGGGATCCACCGCCCGACCCGCTCCCCCGCCGGCACGAACGTAGGACCGATGCCTGGACGGCCACAACGGGACGCGCATGGTTGATCACGTGGAGTCACATATGCGACACATGCCCCGTCCGGAACGTGACCACACGGGCCGAGGGCTCGTGAACGCCTGCACCCCGGCGCGCCCGGCGACCGCTACCCTTCTGCCTCGGACGGGCGGAGCGACGCCGCCCGCCACGCCCGAACCCGTGTCCACGCCCAGGGCGGCGGGGACGCCCATCCCCCGGGGGAACCACATGACCCAACCGCCGAACGACGGGCCGACCGGAACGCCGGACACCCCCGCGCCCGAGAGCACCGGCCCGATCTCCTCCGACGGGTCCGGACCGGGCGCCATCCCGCCGCCCCCGGCCGCGTACCCGGCGTACCAGGCGCCGGTCGCCAAGCGCCGACGCGGCCTGCTCATCGTCTCGCTCGTACTGGCGGCGGCCGTCCTGCTCTGCGGCGGCGGCGGGACCGCGGCCTTCCTGGCCCTGCGGAACACCGAGGACGGCGAGGGCGCGAAGGAGCCGGCGGTGGCGGTGGAGAACTTCCTGACCGCCGTCTACCGGGACCGGGACGCGAAGAAGGCCGCCGAGCACGTCTGCTCCGACGCCCGGGACCAGGACAAGCTCGACGCCAAGGTCGCGGAGGTGCAGAAGTACGCCGCCGGCTACGCCAACCCCCGCTTCCGCTGGGCCAGCCCGAAGGTGGACAACCAGAACGGCGACCGGGCCACGGTCAGCACCAAGGTGACCATGACCACCGCCGACGAGAAGGTCGCCGAGCAGTCGCTGCGCTTCACGGTCGTACGCAAGACGGGTTGGTGGGTCTGCGAGGTGGCCTGACGCCGCCGGGTGGATAGGCTCGACGGGTGCGAGCAGCAGCAGAACGGCCGGCCGAACCGGCCCACCCCGGCTGGCCGGCCCGTCTGCACGTGGTCACCGGCAAGGGCGGCACCGGCAAGACCAGCGTGGCGGCGGCCCTGGCGCTGGCCCTGGCCGCCGGCGGCCGGCGCACCCTGCTGGTCGAGGTCGAGGGGCGGCAGGGCATCGCCCAGCTCTTCGGCACCGAGCCGCTGCCGTACGAGGAGCGGCACCTCACCGACGCCCCCGGCGGCGGGGAGGTGCGGGCCCTGGCGGTGGACGCCGAGGAGGCCCTGCTCGAGTACCTCGACATGTTCTACAAGCTCGGGGCCGCCGGGCGGGCGCTGCGCAAGCTCGGGGCCATCGACTTCGCCACCACCATTGCGCCGGGGCTGCGGGACGTGCTGCTCACCGGCAAGGTGAAGGAGGCCACCACGCGCACCGCCGGGCAGCGGCGCGTCTACGACGCGGTGGTGCTGGACGCGCCGCCCACCGGGCGGATCGGGCGCTTCCTCAACGTGACCGCGGAGACCGCCCGGCTGGCCAAGGTCGGCCCGATCAAGACCCAGAGCGAGGGGGTCTCCGCGCTGCTGCGCTCCCCGATGACCGCGGTGCACGTGGTCACGTTGCTGGAGGAGATGCCGGTCCAGGAGACGGTCGACGCGATCGCCGAGCTGACCAAGCTGGGCTTCGGCGTCGGGCGGGTGATCGTCAACGGTGCCCGGCCGCCGGTGCCGGCCGGGCGCGAGGTGACCCAGGCGGAGCTGAAGCGGGGGCTGCTCGCCGCCGGGCTGCCGGCCGACCGGGCGACCGTGGTTGGCCTGGCCGGCGAGGCACGGGACCAGCAGGTCCGGCGCGAGCTGGAGGACTCCCTCCGCACCGACCTGGTGGAGCTGAGGCTGCCCCTGACCGAGCTGCCGCTGCTGCCCGACGGGGTGGACCGGGCAGGGCTGGAACGCCTCGCCGAGCTGCTCGGCCGGGCCGATTGACTCACACCTGACCTCGGCGCGGGCGCGCGGACCCCACCGGCCCGATACGCTCGATTGGTGCCTTCCGAAGACGCGGCGCCCCGGCTGGACGTCGACCAGATCCTCGCCGACCCCGGCGTGCGGATCGTCGTGTGCTGCGGCGCCGGCGGGGTGGGTAAGACGACCACCGCCGCCGCGCTCGCGCTGCGGGCGGCCGAGCGGCACGGCCGGCGCACCGTGGTGCTCACCATCGACCCGGCCCGCCGGCTGGCCCAGTCGCTGGGCCTGACCGAGCTGGACAACACCCCGCGCCAGGTCAAGGGGCTCGACATCGAGGCCAGCGGCGGCGAGCTGCACGCCATGATGCTGGACATGAAGCGCACCTTCGACGACGTGGTGCTGCAGCACACCGATCCGGCGAAGGCGGCGGAAATCTTCGCCAACCCGTTCTACCAGGCCATGAGCTCCACCTTCGCCGGCACGCAGGAGTACATGGCGATGGAGAAGCTGGGCCAGCTGCACGCCCGCGGCGAGTGGGACCTGATCGTGGTCGACACCCCGCCGTCGCGCTCGGCGCTGGACTTCCTGGACGCCCCGGCCCGGCTCTCTCGTTTCCTCGACGGGCGGATGCTGCGGCTGCTGCTGGCGCCGGCGCGCAGCGGGGGGCGGAGCATGTTCAGCTTCGTCACCGCCAGCTTCGGGATGTTCTCCAAGGTGGTGCAGAAGGTGCTCGGCGCGCAGCTGCTCACCGACCTCTCCGGCTTCGTCGCCGCGCTGGACTCGATGTTCGGCGGCTTCCGGCAGCGGGCCGAGCAGACGTACCGCATCCTGCAGGCGCGGGAGACGGCGTTCCTGCTGGTCGCGGCGCCGGAGCCGGACGCGGTCCGGGAGGCCGCCTACTTCGCGGGTCGGCTGCGCGAGGAGCGGATGCCGCTGGCCGGCCTGGTGCTCAACCGGGTGCACCGGCCGGCGGTGCCCGACCTGGGCGCGGCGGAGAGCGCCGCCGCCGCGGCACGGCTGGCGGAGCTGGGCGGCCACGAGGCGACCGTCGACGTGCTGCGGGCCCACGCCGCGCTGGCCCAGCAGGCGGTACGCGAGCAGCACGTGGCGGCGCGGTTCACCGAGGCGTTCCCGTCGGTGCCGGCGGTGTCGGTGACGGCGCAGCCCGCCGACGTGCACGACGTCGACGGGCTGCGGACGATCGGCGCGGCGATCAGCCGGCCGTGACCGGCGTCAGCCGGCGGCGGTGACCAGGACCTTGTCCTTGCCGGTCTTGTCCTTGGCGTTCTTCTTCATCGCGGCCTCGAACATCTTGCGCCAGCTCGTCACCTGCGGGTGCCGGCGCAGCAGCGCGCGGCGTTCGCGTTCGGTCATGCCACCCCACACCCCGAACTCGATCCGGTTGTCGAGCGCGTCGGCCAGGCACTCGTACCGAACTGGGCAGCTCCGGCAGATCCTCTTCGCCACGTTCTGTTCGGCGCCCTGTACGAACAACGCGTCCGGGTCCCCGTTCTGACACGCCGCCAGTGACGGCCAGTCAGTGATCATGCCCATGTGTACACGTCCCCCCTTGCAGTACCTACCGACCTCGTGCGACCAGCCGTGAATTCCCCCCGGTCGTCCGGCCCGTTCCTTCCCCAAGGAGGCACGGACGACGTGTGGCTCTGTCGCCGCCACCATCATGCTCTGTAGTCGCCTGATTACGCAACGTTGTCGGCGAAATCCATCATTCCGGACACTCCCGGCTTACCGGGCCTTCGCCCGCCGCTTACCCGGCCCGAGTAGGTGAAAACGCTGCGGAGGTTCCACCGTTCGGTGGAGACTCGCGGCAGGTCACACGCAACCACGGACCGGGGGTCGTGCGTTTAGCACAACGAGGTCGGCGCGCGCAGGAAATGGGGAAAGAACGCCCCAGCGCCCCTCGTTCCCTACTCGCGTACCCTGTCGAGGTGACCTGGATGCGGAAACGTGACCACAATGTGCTGACCAACGCCGCATCGCTGCTTGTCTGTGGCCTGTTGGCCGGCGTGGTGGTCGCGGCGGCGGCCTTCCCCGCGGTGGCGATGTCCGGCTTGGCGGCGAAGGCCGGAGCGCAGACCTTCGGCGCGCTGCCGAAGGAGCTGACAGTGGCCCGCGCGCCGCAGATCAGCTATCTGCTCGCCTCCGACGGCAAGACCCCGCTGGCGACCATGTACGACGAGAACCGTCGGGACGTGAAGCTGCCCGACATCGCGCCGGTGATGCAGAAGGCGATCATCGCCGCCGAGGACCACGACTTCTACAAGCACAACGGCGTCGACCTCAACGGTGTGGCGCGCGCGTTCGTCAACAACCAGTCCGGCACCAGCTCACAGCAGGGCGCCTCGACGCTGACCATGCAGTACGTCCGCCTGGCGATCGCCTACTCGGCGACGCACCCGGCCGACGTGGTCGCCGCGACCGAGGACACCAGCGCCCGCAAGCTGCGCGAGATGCGCTACGCGATCCAGATCGACAAGGAGTTCTCCAAGGACGAGATCCTGGAGCGCTACCTGAACATCGCCTCGTTCGGCAACGGCGCGTACGGCATCTACGCCGCCAGCCAGGTCTACTTCGGCAAGCCGCCGAGCAAGCTCAAGCTCGAGGAAGCCGCGATGCTGGCCGGCATGGTGAAGGCGCCGACCACCAACGACCCGACCACCCGCAGCGGCCGCCCCCTGGCCCTGGACCGGCGCAACTACGTCATCGACAACATGGTCAAGATCGGCGCCATCGGCCAGCAGGAGGCCGACGCCGCCAAGGCGGCCCCGATGGTGGTCAAGGACAAGCGCACCCCCAACGGCTGCGTCTCCACCAACGAGAAGGGCTGGGGCTTCTTCTGCGACTACTTCTACCGCTGGTGGATGCAGCAGGAGACCTTCGGCTCGACCACCTACGACCGGGAACGCCGGCTCAAGAGCGGCGGCTACACCATCATCACCACCCTCGACGCCCAGGCCCAGCGCGGCGCTGACAAGGCGGTCCGCAAGGCCAAGAAGGAAGGCGCCAAGGAGGCGGCCATGGTCGCCGTGGTCGAGCCCGGCACCGGCCGGGTCCGCGCCCTCGCGGTGAACCGCTCCTTCAAGATCGACGACCCGAAGAACCCGAAGAACAAGATCTCCAGCGACCCGGCGAAGGCCAAGAAGAAGATCCGCGGTAACTACCCGAACACGGTCAACCCGCTGCTCACCGGCGGCCAGGGCATCACCGGCTACCAGGCGGGCTCGACCTTCAAGATCTTCACCATCGTCGCCGCCCTGGAGAAGGGCATTCCGCTCGGCTACACCATCAACGCCCAGCAGCGGTTCAAGTCCGAGTACATCATCGACAGCAGCTCCCCGGCCGCCTGCCCGGGCACGCACTTCTACTGCCCGACCAACTCGACCGGCAAGGCCGGCGGCCCGCTGAACATGTGGAGCGCCTTCTCCCAGTCGACCAACACCTACTTCGTCCCGCTGCAGCAGCAGGTCGGCGCGGAGAACGTGGTCGACGCGGCCAAGCGCCTCGGCATCCAGTTCCGGGCGGCCAACGACGCCAAGTTCGCCGGCACCAAGGACTCGGCGCACCAGTGGGGCGCCTTCACCCTGGGCGTCTCGCAGACCACCCCGCTGGAGCTGGCCAACGCGTATGCGACCCTCGCCGCGGACGGCAAGTACTGCGAGCCGATTCCGGTACAGGAGATCAAGGACCCCGAGGGCAACAAGCTCGACATCGCCAAGCCGCGCTGCGAGAAGCGGGTCAGCACCGAGGTGGCCCGGGCCGCCGTGGACGCCGCCCGCTGCCCGGTCGGTGACAACTCCTCCACCAGCAAGTGCGGCGACAGCCGTACCGCCCGCCAGGTGAAGACGACCGTCAAGGCGCCGGTGGCCGGCAAGTCCGGCACCACCGACTCGGAGAAGACCGCCGCCCTGGTCGCGATGACCAAGCAGTACGCAGTCGCCGGCATCATGGCCGACCCGGACTGGCCGCAGACCAACGTCAAGATGAAGCACAACCAGCCCGACGGCATCAACCCACCGGTCATCGAGACGCTCCGCGACGCGATGGAGGGCAAGGACCGGATCAACTTCGAGCCACCGGGCAGGAAGATCTCCGAAGGCGACCAGCGCTCCATCCCGAGCGTCACCTGCCAGGACCTGAACTCCGCCAAGTCCCGGATCAACGGCGCCGGGTTCGAAGCGGTCGTCTCGGACATCAAGGTCACGTCGAACTGCCCGCCGGGCACGGCCGCCGGCACCAGCCCGGAGGGCCGGACCATCAAGGGCGGCGTGGTCACCATCCAGGTGAGCAGCGGCGGCGGCACTACGCCCGGCACGGCCACCCCGGGCGGCGGCCCGGCGGCACCGCCGGGGACGGGACGACCCCCCGGCCGACCACGCGGCTGACGTAG
Source organism: Micromonospora sp. URMC 105 (assembly GCF_051386295.1). NCBI lineage: Bacteria > Bacillati > Actinomycetota > Actinomycetes > Micromonosporales > Micromonosporaceae > Micromonospora > Micromonospora sp. URMC 105. The sequence goes on from NZ_JBPQTL010000060.1 coordinate 22,982, forward strand.
GCAGACGAACGGGCGGGCACCCTGCGAGGGGGTGCCCGCCCGTTTCGCGTACGCGGATCAGAGGCCGAGCTGTCGGCGTACCTCGGCGGCCACCCGGCCCCCCTCGGCCTGGCCGGCCACCGCGGCCTGGGCCGCCTTCATGGCCGGGCCCATCTGCGCCTTGCCGGTGAAGCCACCGGCGGCGAGCGCCCCCGCGACCAGCTCCGACAGCTCGTCGTCGGAGAGCTGCTTGGGCAGGTAGCGGTCCAGCACCTCGCCCTCGGCGGTCTCCTTGGCGGCCTGGTCACCCCGGCCCGCCTCGGCGAAGGCGGTGGCGGCCTCACGCCGCTTCTTCGCCTCCTTGGTCAGCACCGCGAGCACCTCGTCGTCGGTGAGCTCGCGCTTGGCCTTGCCGGCGACCTCGGCCGTGCCGACGGCCGCGAGGGCCATCCGCAGGGTGGAGGTGGTCAGCTCGTCGCGCGCCTTGAGTGCGGCGCGCATGTCGGCAGTGAGGCGGTCCTTCAGCGTGCTCATGGACGGTCAAACTACCCTGAACGCCATGCGAAAGCGCACACTATTCCGCCTGGCCGCCGGAACCGTCGCCGCGGGAGCGGCCACCCTGGCGTACGCGTCGCTCGTCGAGCGCAACATGTTCACCCTGCGGCGGTACGACGTGCCGGTGCTGCCGGCCGACGCGGAACCGCTGCGCGTGCTGCACCTGTCGGACCTGCACATGATGCCCGACCAGGCGCGCAAGCAGCAGTGGGTGGCGTCGCTGGCCGCCCTGGACCCGGACCTGGTGGTGGTCACCGGCGACAACATGGCCCACCCCGACGCCGTCCCCGGCGTGCTGCGGGCCCTGCAACCGCTGCTCGACTATCCGGGCGCGTTCGTCTTCGGGTCGAACGACTACACCGGGCCGGTCTGGAAGAACCCGTTCACCTACTTCCTGCCCGACCGGGAGTACACCGAGGGCGCCGCGCTGCCGTACGAGGAGCTGCGGGGCGTGTTCACCGGAGCCGGCTGGGCGGACCTCAACAACGCCCGTACGTCGGTGAAGGCCGGGGGCCGCCTGGTGGAGCTGGTCGGCGTGGACGACCCGCACATCGAACGGGACGACTACGAATCCGTGGCCGGCCCGGTCTCCGCCTCGGCCGACCTGACGATCGCGCTGGCGCACTCCCCCGAGCCGGCGCTGCTGGACCGGATGGCCGCGGACGGCTTCGGCCTGCTGCTCGCCGGGCACACCCACGGTGGCCAGGTCTGCGTGCCCGGCTACGGGGCGCTGGTGACCAACTGCGGGCTGCCCCGGTCGATGGCGCGCGGGCTGCACCGCTGGCCCGGCTCGGACTCCTGGCTGCACGTCTCCGCCGGCCTGGGCACCCACCCCACCGCCCCGGTGCGGTTCGCCTGCCCGCCGGAGGCGAGCGTGCTGACCCTCATCCCGCGCTGAGGCTCGCCGCCTCCGGCGTGTCGCGCCCGGTCGAAGGGGGCCTCGGGAGCCCTTTCGAGCTGATGACGTGAATGACTCAGGAGGACGACCCTGGCTGCGGCGACGGCCCGGACCGGGGCCGTCACCGCGGCGGGCCGGGTGGAGGGGGTACCGAGTTTGACCATCGGACCGGGTGGGCTACTATTTGTCGGCACGCCTCGGGGTGTGGCGCAGCTTGGTAGCGCGCTTCGTTCGGGACGAAGAGGTCGTCGGTTCGAATCCGGCCACCCCGACCAGAGGTAAGTGAAGGTCAAGGCCCCTCCACGGAGGGGCCTTGACTCGTATCGGGGTCCGCCGGCTCCCCGAGCGGCAGCGGGAACGCGGCGGACGACGCCACGGCCCAGGACAGGGAAGGGCCCGGCGGTCCGACCGGGTGGTCGGTCCGCCGGGCCCTTCCGGCGTACGTCAGAGCGGGCGGTTCGGCTCGCTGACCGGGCCACCCGGGTAGGTGGTCGCCGTCGGCTCGGGCACGACCTCGACGTCGGTCACCACGTACTCGGTCTCGGTGGTGGTGGTCGGCGTGCGGTCCTCGTCGTCGCCGTCGCGGTGCTTCGCGGCGGCGAGCCCGGCGGCGACCGCGGCACCCGCGGCGGCGGCACCGGCCGCGACCGCGGTACCCGAGACACCGGCCTTGCCGCTGTCACCCTGCGACGACGCCGCGTGCGCGACGCCCGGCGTACCCACGCCGTGCCCCTCGCCGACCGAGCCACGCCAGGCACCGGTCTCGGCGCCCCGGGACTCGATGAAGCTCTTGAACTTCTCCAGGTCCGACTCGGCCTGCTTCTCGACGATGTTCAGCTTGTCGCCGGCCTTCTCGACCAGCCCCTCCGGCTCGTACTCCAGGTGCAGCCGGACCATCGTGCGGCCCGCGCCCACCGGCTGGAAGTAGACCGCGCCGGCGTTGGTCGCGCCCTCGGTCGCCGCCCAGGCGACCTTCTGGTCCGGCACCTGCTCCAGGACCCGCGCGTCCCACTCGCGCTTGACCCCGCCGATCTGGGCGACCCAGTGCATCCGCTGGTCGTCGAGCTGGCGCACTTCCTGCACCCCACCCATGAAGCGGGGGAACTCCTCGAACTGCGTCCACTGGTTGTAGGCGGTGCTGACCGGGACGTCGACTTCGATCGACTTCTCGACCACGGTGGTCATGGCAATCCTCCTCGTTCCGGTCGACCTCCCTCCACGCGGGAGGGAGCAGCGTTCTCGTCCACTGAAATCCCTACCCCCGGACGGGCGGCTCAACCGAAAAAAGGCCGAAGCCGGCGTCACCCGCTGGTCACGGGGGACGCCGGCGCCGGTGGTACGTCAGGACGCGGGCGCGCCCGGCGCGCTCGGCCCAGTGACCCGTCAGGTTGAGCACCTCGGCGGTGGCTGCCGGACGGCCGGTACGCTGCGACGCCGGCACGAGGGCGATCTTCTCGGCCGGATAGAGCTGGCCGGCGAGCGTGCGCCCTCCAGGCCGACGGGCTGCCGGGTATCGACGATGCGCTGCGGCCCGAGCGGCCGTAACCGTGGGTGCCGCCGGAGGCGGCCGGGACGCACCGTTCGGCGGTCGGGCAGGCGGCGTCGGCGATCAGCGTCCGGGTGGTTACGCTCGGCTTTCGGTCGGCGCGCCTGGCATTGTTGACGGCATGATCGCGCTGATTCGATCCCGTTTGACCAACTGGACCGTATTCATACCCATCCTCGCGGTCGTGCTGCTCATCCTCACCTGGGGTCGCGACCTGCCCGGGGTCGTGGTCGCGCTGGTGGCCGCCTTGCTGGCCGGCGCGGTGCTCGCCGCCGTCCACCACGCCGAGGTGGTCGCGCACAAGGTCGGTGAACCGTACGGCTCGCTGGTGCTCGCGGTCGCCGTGACCGTCATCGAGGTCGCGCTGATCGTCACCCTGATGATCAGTGGCGGGGAGAAGGCCCAGTCACTGGCCCGGGACACCGTCTTCGCCGCCGTCATGATCACCTGCAACGGCATCCTCGGGCTGTCCCTGCTGATCGCCGCGTTCCGCCGCCGGGTGGCGGTGTTCAACTCCGAGGGCACCGGCGGGGCGCTGGCCACCGTGGCCACCCTCGCCACCCTGAGCCTGGTGGTACCGAGCTTCACCACCAGCCGCCCCGGACCCGAGTTCTCCCCCGCCCAGCTGGCCTTCGCCGCGGTGGCGTCACTCGCCCTCTACGGCCTCTTCGTCATGGTGCAGACCGGCCGGCACCGCGACTACTTCCTCCCCGTCGCCCGCGACGGCAGGCTGCTGGACGCCGACGGCGACCAGCACGCCGACCCGCCGTCGACGCCGACCGCGCTGGCCAGCCTGGCCCTGCTACTCGTCTCGCTGGTCGCCGTGGTCGGCCTGGCGAAGACCGTCTCCCCCGCCATCGAGGCGGGCGTCGCCGTCGCGAACCTTCCGCAGTCCTTCGTGGGCGTGGTCATCGCGCTGCTGGTGCTGCTCCCCGAGACCCTCGCGGCGGCCCGGGCGGCCCGGCGGGACCGGGTGCAGATCAGTCTCAACCTCGCCCTCGGCTCCGCGATGGCCAGCATCGGTCTGACCATCCCCGCGATCGCCCTCGCCTCGATCTGGCTGGAGGGGCCGCTGCTGCTCGGCCTCGGCGGCACCCAACTGGCCCTGTTCGCGCTGACCGTGGTGACCGGGGTGCTGACCGTGGTCCCAGGCCGGGCGACCGTGCTCCAGGGCGGGGTGCACCTGGTGCTGCTGGCCGCGTTCGTCTTCCTCGCCGCGAGCCCCTGACCGACGGGTCCGCCATGCACGGCGGCCGCGCCCCCGGTCGGGGGCGCGGCCGCTGTCGGAACAGGTCAGTACTGCGGTGTGATGAAGACGCCCGCCTGGTCGACGACCGTGTGGGTGGTGCCCGAGCTGCTGTTGTACAGCTTCAACCCGCCGTCGGTCCCGACGATGGCGAGGTTCGACGCGGTCTCGCCGGCCACGAAGTTGACGTTCGACACGGTCGGCCGCACCTCGTCCGCCGGGTGCGCGATGAGGACCCCCGAGGCGGTCGGCCCGGTGACGGTCAGGTTCGCCACCACCGCGGCGGGCGTCACGCAGCAGGCCAGGTTGCTGGCGTTCGGCGCGACGGTGATCGTCTCCCGCGGCTGGAGCGGCGTGGTGCCCCGGTTGTACACGCCCGTGCCGTCCCGGGTGTCGGCGATCCGCAGCGGCCCGTTCGGCACGTAGCTCAGCTGGCCGTCCGGCCCGAAGTGGCCGGCCAGGTCCGCGATCACGTGGGTGCTGCCGGAACTGGCGTTGTGGATGTTCAGCTTGAGGTCCGTCACCGGCACGATCACCAGGTTCGGGATGGTCTGGCCGGTGACGAAGTTCAGGTTCGACGCGGTCGGCACCGCCGAGCCGTACGGGAAGAGCTTCAGCACACCGTTGGCCTGCGGGCCGGTGACCGTGACGTTGAGGACGACCGCGGTGGCGGCCGGGGAGACCTTCAGGTCCAGGTCGAGCAGCCGGGTGCTGTTCGGTGCGAGCGCGCCACCCGCGGTACGGGTGTCCAGCACCCGCTTCGGGGTGCCGACGGCGAAGCCCTGCCCGGCGGCCCCGTACCAGCCCTGCAGGTCGGCGATCACGTGGACCGTTCCGCTGCCGCTGTTCCGGAACCTGAGCTTTCCGTTGGTCATCGGCACGGTCACCAGGTTCGGCACCGTCTCCCGGGCCACGAAGTTGACGTTCGATGCGCTCGGCACGCCCTGGCCGTCCGGGTAGACGGTCAGGAACCCGTTGGCCGTCGGCTGGGTCACGGTCACGTTCAGGACCACCGCGCTGATGTCCGCGGCCGGCACCGCGCCGATGCTGTCGATCGGCAGCACCACCTCGGAGTTCGCCGGGACCGGAGTGGTGGTGGGCACCCCGATCGCCGACCGGGTGTCCAGCACCCGGGTCGGTGCCATCGCCGTGTAGTGCGCGCCGAGCACCACGCACGACCGCGAGTCGTTGCCTTCGCTCGACCGGTAGTCGGTCCAGCTGGCACGCACCCGCACGCAGGTGCTCCCTGCCCGCCGGAACCGGTGGTCCGCGTCGAGCGACGACCGGGCGGTCCGCCAGAGGGGGGAGTCGTCGTACTTGTAGGCGAACCCGCCGCCCGGCCCGTCGGTCGTCCACTGGAATCGCGTGCTGGCCCGGAGCTTGGTGTCGAGCGGGCCTGCGCCGATCGTCCGGTGCAGCGGCTCGATGTTCGCGCTGGCCCCCTGGATCCGCTCGACCGCGCCCCGGTCGTGGTAACCGTTGCCGGTTCCGGTGTTGTTCCACGTCGGATCGTCGGCGTGCGGATTTCCGAAGAGGTCGGTGGCCGGTACGCCACGGGCGGTCGCGTCGGCCGAGTCCACCGCCGGTGAGCTCTGCTTCGCCCGGATGTAGCCCCGGTCCCCGCCCGCAGCGGGGTCGAGCAGCGGGTCGGCGACGATGTCGTGCCCGCCCTGACCGGTGGCGGCCCGGAACTCGTCCAGGGCCGGATAGGTGGTGCCGGCCCACGCGTACGGGGCCCAACCGGCGGTCGGGTGGATCAGGTTGTGATGGCTGACGGTCTGCGGCACCGACTCCGCCGACACCGCGATGGCGGCCTGCGCGACCGGCTTGGCGCAGGGCGCCTGATCGGCGTAGGGCTTCACGATGTTGTTCACGATGACGGTGCCGGGCGAGGTGCCGGTGACGTCGATGCCGGGGCCGCAGTAGGCGAGGACGGTGTTGTTGGTGACGGTGGTGCCGGGGGCGTCGGTGAACACCATGCGGCCGGCGGGAAGCTGGTTGGCGACGACCGTCGTGCCGGTGACGCCCGCCTCGACCGCCAGCCCGACCTTGGCCAGGCCGTGCAGCCAGTTCCTGCTGACGGTCACGTCCCGGGACGCCCCGGCGATCCGTACGCCCAGCGGGCCGACCCCCTGGCGGACGGCCCCGCCGTCGAGGGTGACCCGGGACGAGCCGTCGACCATCACGACGGGTGCCGTGCCCGTGCTGTCGCCGTAGACGGTGAAGCCCTCCACGACCACGTCGTGCACCTGACTGAAGGTGAAGATCGTGCCGGTGACGGAGCTGGTGTTGAAGCGGCCGACCCGCACCATCGCTTCGGGCAGGTTGACCGCCCGGAACGTGATCGGTGCCGCCTCGGTGCCGGACCGGGTGAAGGCGACCGTCTCCAGGTAGGCCCCCGGCTGCACGAGCACGGTCTGGCCGGGCTGCACGACGGCCGCGGCGGCCGAGATGGTGCAGAACGGCGCCTCCGCGCTGCCGTCGCCGTCCGGTGCGCAGGCGGTGCTGCTGACGTGCAGCTCCGAGCCGGCCGAGGCCGCCGAGGCGGCGGTCGGCGCGGGTGCCGCGACGGCGGCGGGCGACGGCGGCGCCACCAGGCCCGCGGCCCCGATCAGGGGTACGAGCGCGAGCAGGGATCGGGCAGGTCTTCTCATGGACACCCCGTGATTACGAACGAGTGACGTGCCGGGGCAGCGTACCCCGGTCGATGTGTCGCGGACGGCCGCCGACCGGCCGATATCGACGGTGAGACGGGTCCGGGCCGACCGTCCGGGCGGACGGTCGGGCCGGAGCCTCGGGATCAGGAAGCCGGGGCGATGAAGTACCCGGACTGGTCGACGATCGCGTGGGTGTAGCCGCTGCTGTTGTTGAACGCCGCGACCTGACCGTTCGCGCCGACCTTGACCACGGCCAGGTTCGAGGCGGTCTCGCGGGCGACGAAGTTGACGTTCGACGCGGTCGGTGCCGCCTCGTCCGCCGGGTACGCGGTCAGCACACCCGCGGCCGTCGGCGCGGTGGCGGTCAGGTTCAGCACGGCGGCGGTCGGCCGCGGGCACTCGAAGTCACACCCCGTCGCACCCTGCACCGGGAACGGCGCCTTCTGGTACCTGCTGAGCGGGCCGGCGACCACCTTGACCCAGCCCGAGTCGTCGCGGGTGTCGGCGATCCGGACCGGCCCGGACGGCACGTAGAGCTGGTTGGCGCCGGACGCACCCGAGCCGAAGTAGCCCGCCAGGTCGGCGACCACGTGGGTGGTGCCGGCGCCGGCGTTGCGGATCATGACCTTGCCGGCGACCACCGGCACGATCACCAGGTTCGGGATCGTCTGCCCGGCCACGAAGTTGAGGTTCGAGGCCACCGGCACCGGCGAGCCGTCCGGGTAGACCTTCAGCACGCCGGCCGTGGTCGGCTTGGTGACCGTCACGTTCAGGATCGCCGCCGTCGCGTCGGCCGGAAGCCGGCCGGCGAAGTCCAGCTGCCGGTCGGCGTTCCCGGCCACCGGCGTCGACGTCCGGGTGTCCAGCACCCGCACCGGGCTGAGCGGCTTGAAGCCGGAGCCCTGCCGGCCGTGGAAGCCCTGCAGGTCAGCGACCAGGTGCACGGTGCCGCTGCTGGTGTTGCGGAAGCGGATGCCGTCACCCATCGGCACGGTGACCAGGTTCGGCACGGTCTCGTTGGCGACGAAGTTGACGTTCGACGAGGTGGGCAGCGGGGTGCCGTCCGGATAGACGGTGATGAAGCCCGACGCCGTCGGCCTGGTGACCGTGACGTTGAGGACCAGCGCGGTGATGTCCCGGGCCGGCACGCCGCCGACGCTCGGCACCGGCAGGACGACCTCACCCTTCGGCGGCACCGCCGTGGTGGTGGCGGTGCCGATCGCCGCGCGCGTGTCCAGCAGCCGGGTCGGCGCCACCGGCGTGTAGAGCGCCCCGACCGTCGTGCAGTGCGAGTAGCTGTACTCGGCGGCCACCCGGAAACCGGTGAAGCTGGTCCGGGTCGCCACGCAGGCCGGCCCGCCCCGGCGGAAGGAGTGGTCGCGCGTCCGGGCGTCGGTCACCCGCCAGAACTTCTCGTCGCCGAACTTGTACGCGATGGCGCCGCCGTCACCGTCGGTCGGCCAGGCGTACTGCGGGGCGGCCATCGCCGTCACGGCCAGCGGGTCGTTGCCGCGCTTGCGCTGGATGCCGATCTGGCCGCCGATCACGCCGCCCTGCGCCTCGATCGCACCCCGATCGTGGTAGCCGCTCCCGGTGCCGGTGTTGGCGACGTGGGGGTTGTCGCTGCGCGGGTTGCCCAGCAGGTCCGTGCGGGTCACGCCCTTGGCCGAGGCGTTGCCGGAGTCGACCGCCGGCGAGTTCGACTCCAGTGGGAACCAGGGCCGCACGCCGCCCTTCTGAAAACCGAGCAGCGGGTCCGCCACGATGTCGTGCCCGCCCTGCCCGGTCGCTGCCCGGAAGGCGGCCAGATCCTGGTACGTCGCGTCGCCCCAGGCGTAGAGGGCACCGCCCGTGATCGGGTCGATCAGGTTGTGGTCCAGCACCGTGCCCGGCACGGACGCGGTCGAGACCGCGATGGCGGTCGCGTTCGCCGGGGTGCTGCACGCCTCCCGGCTCCGGTTGGTGCGCACGATGTTGTTCTCGATCGACACGCCCGTCGAGGCCCCGGTCACGTCGATCCCCCGGCCACAGTTCGTGAGGAGGGTGTTGTTGGTGATCACGGTGCCCGGCGCGTCGGTGACCCGGAGCCCGGAGTAGGCGAACTGGTTGTTGGTCAGCACCGTCCCGGTGACTCCCGGGGCGACCACGAGGGTCGGCACGCCGGCGGGCACGCTCCCCAGCCAGCTGCGGCTGACGGTGACGTCGGCCGACGCGCCGGTGACCTGGACGGCGCCTCCCGGGGCGCGTGTCCCGAGGACGCTGACCCCGTCGACGGTGACCCGCTGGACCCCGTCGACGACCAGGGCGGGCTGGTCGCCGGGGCTCACCAGCCGGAAGCCCTCGATCGCGACGTCGTGCACGCCGGAGAGGGTGAAGACGATGCCGGTCACGGCCCCGCTGGTGGTGTTGCCGACGACGACCTGGCCGTCCGGGCCGTTGACCGCCCGGAAGGTGATCGGCGCGCCATCGACGCCCGAGCGGGTGAAGGCGACCGCCTCCGGGTAGTTGCCCGACTGCACCAGCACCGTCTGCCCGGCCTGGGCCACGCCCGCCGCCGCCGAGATGGTGCAGAACGGCCGGTCCATACTGCCGTCGCCGCCCGGCGCGCAGTCCTTGTTGCTCACGTACAGCTCGTCGGTCACCGCCTGGGTGACCGGTGCCGGCGCGGCGAGCGCCGCGGGCGCCGCCGGGACCACCAGGCCCGCGCCACCGACCAGTGGTACGACCGCGAGTCGTACCCACGCACGTCTGTTCATCAACCGCCCCCGTGACAAGTCGATCATGTTTGCCCGGAGCGTATCGGGACGACTGCCGCTCTCATCAGCGCCGATCGGTCGGTGCCCTCACCCGTTCGGCCAGCGCCGCAACGGGTAGCGGCCACGGTGCCGGGGGCGTCACCGACCCGCACGCCGCCGCAGGAGAGCTGGTTGTTGCCCACGCCCCTGGTCGTCCGGCCCGAATGGGTCAGTCGTGCCGCTCGGTGCGCTCGATCTCGGCGAACGCCGCCGCCAGGTAGCCCTCGACCGGCCGGCCCGTCACCGCGAGCAGGTCCGCGACGAGCAGCGGCGCGTGCCGGGCGACGGCCGCCGGATCGGGCGGGGAGTCGTCCTCGCCCGCGTCGTAGACACCGAGCGCGGAGGCCAGCAGGACCAGCACGACGTGCGGGTCGACGTCCGGTCGCCAGGGGGCCACCGACCGGACACAGTGCTCCAGCACCTGCCGGACGTCGTCACCGTCCAGCCCGTCCGGGTGGGTCTCCTCCAGCAGCAGCCGCACCACCGCCCCGAGGACCAGGCCGGAGCGCTCGGCGCCGGCGAGCCGCGCCGTCGCCACCTCGTACGCCTCACCGTCGCAGGCCTTCACGGCCTCGACGGCGTCGGTGGCCGCGCCGGCGATCTCGCGGGCCGGGGCGGGCAGGTGTCGCCAGGTCACGCTCACCGGGCCAGCATGGCAGAACCGACCGACAGCCCGGTGGGCCGGAGGCTCCGTCTCCGCCGCCAGTCGTGCATCGGCCAACCGGCTGGCGTACGCGGCGGCGGCCGACCAGGCGGCCGCGACGCCGACGCCTCGGGTGGCGTACGACAGCAACGTCACCGTGGTCGACGCCGGGTGACGGTCAGCGGTCCCGCCGCAGGCTACCGCGGAGCCGGCTGCGCGGCGGCCCGGCGACGTGCGTTCGGTCACGCCCGGGGCGGGCCCAGACGCGGGGGCCGCGGAAATCCCGTCGCGGCCTGTCGGACCCGCTGGACAGAATCGCGGCATGCTGCGCCGATCCCTCCCCCGCCGTCCGGAAGCCCGACGCATCCTGCTCGGCACCCTGCTGTCGGCGATCGGTCGCGGCCTCACCCTGCCGTTCCTGTTCATCTACCTGACCGACGTGCGCGGCCTCTCCGACCCGCGGGCCGGCCTGGTGATCGGCTGGTACGGCGCGGTCACCCTGGCACTCTCGCCGCTGGGCGGGACGCTGATCGACCGGTTCGGCGCCCGCCGGGTGGTGCTGCCGTCCCTGGTGATCGAGGCGATCGGCACCGGGTCGCTCGCGCTGGTCGACTCCACCGCCTCCGCGTTCGGGGTGGCCACCGTGATCGCGATCGGCGGCTCGGCGATCTGGTCCGGCCAGAACACCATCCTCGCCTCGCTCACCGCCGACGACGAGCGGCAGCGGGTGTACGGGTTGAACTTCGCCCTGCTCAACCTCGGCATCGGGGTGGGCGGACTGACCTCCGGCGCGATCGTCGACGTCGCCCGGCCGGCCACCTTCCAGCTGATCTACCTGCTCGACGCGCTCACCTACCTGACGCCCGCGATCATCCTGCTGACCCTGCCGCACGTCGGGCGCCGGCTCGCCGCCGCGACGGCCGGTGCGAAGACGCGCGGCGGGGGCTACCTCACCGTGCTGCGAGACCGACCGTTCCGCCGCCTGGTGATCTTCGGCCTGGTGCTCACCACCTGCGGGTACGCCCAGATCGAGGTGGGCTTCACCGCGTACGCCGTCCGGGTCGTCGAGGTGACTCCGAGGGTCGTCGCCTGGGCGCTGGCCGGCAACACCGTGATGATCGTGCTCTCCCAGCTGCTGGTGATCCGCCGGATGGAGGGGCGCAGCCGTACCGGGGCGCTCGCGGTCGTCGGCGCGGTCTTCGCGACCGCCTGGTTGACCCTCGGCGCGGCCGGCCTGATCGGCACCGGCAACGCGCTGGTGGCGGCGCTCGGCGTGGTGGCCTGCGCGGCGATCTTCGGGTTCGGCGAGACCATGCTGTCGCCGGTGATGCCGGCGCTGACCAACGCGCTCGCCACCGACGAGCTGCGCGGCCGGTACAACGCGATGAGTTCGATGATCTTCGGGATCAGCGGGGTGATCGGCCCGGTCACCGCCGGTCCGCTGATCGGCGCGGCCGACGGAAAGGTCTGGGTGGCCGTC
>NZ_JBPQTL010000061.1:0-33732 GCF_051386295.1 Micromonospora sp. URMC 105
TGAGGTGATCCTCCGGCAGAGGCGACGGGCGGGCCCCCCCCGGGGGGGCCCCGCCGCGACGCGGCTCGCGACCCGACGCTCTCCCCGGCGTCGGGTCGCGGGCCGCGTCGGCTTTCCGGCGGTCGGATCGACGTGCGGGAGCTGCGCCGGCCTGCCGTCACGCTGCGTGCGGTTCTTCGGGAGTCCCGGCTCCGGGCCCGGTTCCGGCAGAGCGGACGGCCTCCGCCTCGGCGGCCGTCCGGTCCGCCTCGTGCCGGCGGCCGAGGCGGGCCAGGAGCGCGGCGAGGTCGCCCAGCGCCCGGGCCAGCGGCCCCCGGTGGGTGTCGCGGTCCCCGGCGAACAGGTCGCGGCGGACCGCCACCCCCTCCTGCAGCAGGTCGCTCGCGCCGAGCGCGTCCCCGGCACCGTCGACCGCCCGGCCCAGCTCCACCAGGGCGTCGGCGAGCAGGTCGCGGTAGCGGGGGTCGGCCCCGGCCAGCCTGCGGGCCAGCTCCACCGCCTCCCGGCCGGCCGCGAGGCCGGGCTCCGCCGCCGCCACCGCACAGGTCACCGCCAGCGCGCGGACCAGCCGGGGCCACCACACCTCCGGCAACTGCTCGGAGTACGCCCGGCAGAGGGCGACCGCCTGCGCGGCCGACGCGGCGGCCGACGCCGGGTCACCGGCGGCGATCCGCAGCTCCGCCAGGTCCAGCAGGGCCCGGGCGAGTACGTGGGCGTCGACGTCGCGGGCCAGCTCGACCGACTCGGTCAGCTGGTGGAGCGCCTCGTCCCGCCGGCCCGTCCGGGCGAGCACCGCGGCCAGGGTGAGCAGCGCGTCGGCCAGCCCACCCGCTCGGCCCGGCGGCCCGGCCGCCGCCTCCACCCGCCAGTGCCCGACCGCCTCCTCGGCGGTGCGGCGGGCCCGCTCCGGATTGCCCAGGGCGTCCTCGCAGCGCGCCATGATGCTGAGCATCCGGCCCAGTCGCGGCCGGGAGGGCGGGTGCAGCCGCAGCCAGAGCGGCGCTCCCAGCTCGGTGTGGACCTCGGCGAGCAGCGTCAGCGCCTCGTCGTGCCGTCCCGCCGCGACCAGCGACTCGGCCAGGCCGATCGCCAGCTGGTGGCCGGCCGGGGCGAACCGGGCCCGGCGGAGCAGGGGCAGCGCCCGGTGCCGCGCCATCGCCTCCCGCCGGACGGCCAGCGCCTCCTCCGGCCGGCCCAGCGTCGCCTGGCAGTCCCCGATCACGCCCAGCGTCAACGCCGAACGCACCCGCTCGTCGGCGTTGCGTGGCCCGATCCGCCGCCAGATCGCCCGGGCGCCCAGTGCCGGCGGCAGCGCCTCTCGTACCGCACCGCAGGCGTGCAGGTTCACGGCCGCCAGGCGGCGGGCCTCGGCGAGCACGAGCAGCGCGTCGCGGTCGGTGGCGTCCTCGACGTACCCGATCGCCTCCCGGCACTGCGCCTCGGCCGACGCTGCGGTGCGGTCGTCCGGCACGGCGGCCTGCGCGACCAGCGCCCGGGCGAGGCCGGTGTGGTGCCGGCCGGGCTGCCGCTCGTCCAGCCGGCGGTAGAGCGCCACCGCCTCGTCGGCGGCGGCGGTGCGCCGCGCGGTGGCGGCGGCGGTCCAGCGGCTGCCCACGTGTCGGGACCGGGTGACCAACGCCTCGGCCAGTCGCGGGCCGAAGCGGAGGGGTGCGCGCCGGGCCAGCCGGCGCAGCAGCGCGATGCGGACGGTGGATGACACGGCCGGCTCCCTCCCCGCGGGGATGCTGGGCTCCGTTGTATCCGGGTCACGCCACCGCAGCGGCGGGTGAACGCGAGATGACGGGCGTGCGACGACGCTGTGTGAGGGCGCTCACCCCGCAGTCCGGGGCACGCCGGCCGGTGCGGCACCTACCATCCCTGATAGGTGCGTTGCCGGCACCTAACCGGCCATGGCTCGGATCAGCGCAGGGCGCAGCGCGGCGTCCCGACGCCCCAGGCCGACCGCATACGACGTCTACGAGGACCGATGAATCCTGTCGTACTGATCGCCGAAGAACTCGCCCCCGCCGCCATCGAGGTGCTCGCCCACGACTTCGACGTACGCCACGTCGACGGCACCGATCGCCCGGCCCTGCTCTCCGCGCTCTCCGAGGCCGACGCGGTGATCGTGCGCAGCGCCACCCAGATCGACGCCGAGGCGATCGCGGCCGCGCCGCGGCTCAAGGTGGTCGCCCGGGCCGGCGTCGGTCTGGACAACGTCGAGGTGCCGGCCGCCACCGCGCGGGGCGTCATGGTCGTCAACGCTCCCACCTCCAACATCGTCTCCGCTGCCGAGCAGGCGGTCGCGCTGCTGCTCGCCGTCGCGCGCAACACCGCCGCGGCCAGCGCCGCCCTCAAGGCGGGGGAGTGGAAGCGGTCCAAGTACACCGGCGTCGAGCTGCAGGGCAAGACCGTCGGCGTGGTCGGCCTGGGCCGCATCGGCGTGCTCTTCGCGTCCCGCATCGCCGCCTTCGGCACCCGGCTCATCGCGTACGACCCCTACATCCAGCCGGCCCGGGCCGCCCAGCTCGGCGTCCGCCTGGTGGGCCTGGAGGAGCTGCTGCGGGAGAGCGACTTCATCTCCATCCACCTGCCGAAGACCCCCGAGACCGTGGGCCTGATCGGCGAGAAGGAGCTGGCCGTCGTCAAGCCCGGCGTCCGGATCGTCAACGCCGCCCGCGGCGGCCTGGTCGACGAGCAGGCGCTGGCCGACGCGATCGCCGAGGGCCGGGTCGCCGGCGCCGGCGTCGACGTGTACGCCAAGGAGCCCTGCACCTCCTCGCCGCTGTTCGCCTTCGACAACGTGGTGGCCACCCCGCACCTGGGCGCCTCCACCCACGAGGCGCAGGACAAGGCCGGCCTGGCCGTGGCGAAGAGCGTCAAGCTGGCGCTGCAGGGCGAGTTCGTGCCGGACGCGGTCAACGTGCAGGCCGGCGGCGTGGTCGCCGAGGACGTCCGCCCGCTGCTGCCGCTGGCCGAGAAGCTGGGCCGGGCCTTCACCGCCGTCGCCGGCGGGGTGGCCGCCAGCGTCACCGTCGAGGTGCGCGGCGAGATCGTGAGCCACGACGTGTCGGTGCTCAAGCTCGCCGCCACCAAGGGGCTGTTCAGCTCGGTGGTGGAGGAGCAGGTCACCTACGTCAACGCGCCGCACCTGGCCGCCGAGCGGGGCGTCGAGGTGACCCTGGTGACCCAGGCCGAGACGGTCGACCACCCCAACCTGGTCACCGTGCGCGGTGCGCTGCCCGACGGCCGTACGGTCAGCGTCTCCGGCACGGTCACCCACACCGGCACCCGGGACGTCATCAAGCTGACCGAGGTGGACGGTTTCGACGTGGAGATCGGCGCGGAGGGCATCCTGCTCTTCCTGCGCTACGTCGACCGGCCGGGCGTGGTCGGCACCGTCGGCACCCTGCTCGGAGAGGCCGGCGTCAACATCGCCGCGATGCAGGTGGCCCGGCGGGAGGCCGGCGGCGAGACGCTGATGACCCTCACCGTCGACCAGGCCCTCGGGGCGGACCTGCTCACCTCGGCGGCCGACTCGATCGGCGCGGCCTCGGCCAGCGCCGCCGACCTGCGCGACGAGTAGTACCCAGGCACGACGCATCGGGGGCTCGGCCGACTCGGCCGGGCCCCCTCGTCGTACGGCGGGTCAGCCCGCGACCCGCGACGGCGGCGGATAGACCGAGCCGTCCTGGGCGTCGAAGAGCATCAGGTCGTGCTGGCCGGCCAGCCGCTCGATGTCGAGCAGCACCTGGTCCTCGCAGGTCGGTACGAGGTTCAGCTCGACGTGGTCGTTGGCCGCGTGCAGCGGCGCGACCTCCCACGGCGTGCCCGGTACCGTGCGCCGGTCCGGGTAGCTGGCGGTGATGGCCCGGTAGAAGGCGACGACCCGCGGGTCGGGGTGCCGGTCGTCGTGGCGTCCCTCGCGGCACCGCCGCACCGCCGCCCGGACGTCCTCCGCTGTGGCCCCGTCAGGCAGGGCCCACACGCTCAGATCGAAACTCACGGCGGACAGCGTGCCATCCGTCGTTCACCTGCCCGCAAGTGACCCGCCGACGAGCGACGCCGAAGGTGACGCGAGTCCGTCCGCGACGGTCCGCTGTGGAGACTCTTGCGTCGAGTTGCGTCGATTCGCTAGCGTACCGGTGCGGTTGCCGGCCGAGTGGGAGCGTTCGGCCCGTCTTCGGGTGACGAGGTCAGGTGTTCCGGCCGACCGGTCCGCACCCCTCGATTGCGCGAGCCACGCGCACTCGTCGCTGACCGGCCCCCACGGTCGTTGCCGAGACCGTGGGGGCCGATCGCGGGCCCGCCGACCGCGCCACCCGTGGACCCCCTCCACGGATCGGCCGGCGTGCCGCCGCGGCTCAGCGGCGCCGGCCGGCGAAGAGCGCCCGATATCCCGAGCCGTTGCGGAACCAGGCCAGCCCGGTCGGGCCGGCCGCGTACAAGGCCGTGGCGTAGGCGTCCGCCACCGCCAGGTCGGGCCCGACGACGGTGGCGGCGAGCAGCTGGTCGGCCGGTTCGCCGGTGTGCGGGTCGACCACGTGGTCGCGCCGGCCGGTCACCCCGGAGGTGCCCACCGCGCCGGCCGTCATCTCCAGCACCAGCGGGGCACGCCGGGCGTCGGTCGGGTGGTGCACCGCGACCCGCCACGGCCCGCCGTGCGCGGCGTGGCCACGGACGGTGAGGTCGGCGCCGGAGAGCACGGCGTAGTCGTGGATGCCGGCGGCCCGCAGCCGGGCCGCCGCCCGCTCCACCGCCCAGCCGTTGAGCAGGCCGCCGGGATCGAAACCGCCGGGTACGGCCCAGGCGTCGAACCAGCCGTCGGTGGCGGCGCGCATCGCGGCGCAGCGGTCCACCAGGTCGGCCAGGGGCGGGTACGAGTCGGGTGCGATCTCGCCCCGGCGCAGCCGGGAGACCAGGCTGTCCGGCCGGCCGGGGCCGTAGGTGAGGTCGATGGCGCGCAGCTCGGCGACCGCGTCGCGCAGCGCGTCCCCGACGAGCCGGCGGCCGGCGTGTTCCGGGGCGTTGAGCAGGAGCGAGTACTCGGCGGTGCTGGTCCGCACGGTGTGCTGCACGGCGATCCGGTCGCCGGTGGCCTCGCCGGTGCGGTCGAGCCGGTGGCTGCCGGTCCCCAGTCGCAGGTCCGGCCGGCGCCGGGTGAACATCGCCTGTTCGACCCATCGGGTGCGGGGCTGCTCGTTCGTCCCGGCCGGTCGGTACCGCTGGTCGATCCGCATCACACCTGCTCCTTCGCCGACGGTGCCGCAGCGCCGCGGCCAATTCCGTCCCGGGCCCCCGTGACCCGTTCGTCATCGACCATAGGCAGCGGAGATGACCGCACCATGAATGTCGCCTGGGAGCATCCTGAGCATTCTGATTTCCCGGATGTTGGAAGACGCGTACCGGGAGGCGGGACGGCGACGTACCGTGCACGAGAGCGACGAGGTGAGGAGCGCCAGGTGGCACGGATCGCGGTGGTGGCCGGGGACGGTATCGGACCTGAGGTGGTCGCGCAGGCCCTCAAGGTCCTCGACGCCGTGCACCCCGGCATCGAGGCCACCCGCTACGACCTCGGCGCGGCGCGCTACCACCGCACCGGTGAGGTGCTGCCCGACAGCGTGCTGACCGAGCTGGCCGGCCACGACGCCATCCTGCTCGGTGCCGTCGGCGACCCGTCCGTCCCCCCGGGCGTGCTGGAGCGCGGCCTGCTGCTCAAGCTCCGCTTCGCCTTCGACCAGTACGTCAACCTGCGCCCGTCGCGGCTCTGGCCCGGCGTGCCGGGCCCGCTGGCCAGCGTGAAGCCCGGCGAGGTCGACCTGGTGGTGGTCCGCGAGGGCACCGAGGGCCTGTACGCGGGCGCCGGCGGCGTGCTGCACCGGGACACCCCGGCCGAGGTGGCCACCGAGGAGAGCCTGAACACCCGGCACGGGGTCGAGCGGGTCGTCCGGGACGCCTTCGCCCGGGCCGCCCGCCGGGAGCGCCGCAAGGTCACCCTGGTGCACAAGACCAACGTGCTGACCCACGCCGGCTCGCTGTGGGCGCGCGCCTTCGCGGCCGTGGCCGCCGAGCACCCGGACGTGAGCACCGAGTACCAGCACGTCGACGCCGCGGCGATGTTCCTGGTCACCCAGCCCCAGCGCTACGACGTGGTGGTCACCGACAACCTCTTCGGCGACATCCTCACCGACATCGCCGCCGCGGTCACCGGTGGGATCGGGCTGGCCGCCAGCGGCAGCATCAACCCCGACGGGACGTACCCGTCGATGTTCGAGCCGGTACACGGCTCGGCGCCGGACATCGCCGGCAAGGGCCTCGCCGATCCGGTGGCCGCGGTGCTCTCCGCCGCGCTCCTGCTCGACCAGCTCGGCCACGCCGATGCCGCCGCGCGGGTGACCGCCGCGGTCGCCGTCGAGCTGGCCGCCCGTACCCCGGGCGTACCGCTGCGCACCGAGGAGGTCGGCGACCGGCTCGCCGCGCACGCCGTGGCCTGACCGGCCACGTCGCACGCTGCGCCGCCCCGGGTTCGCCAGAGCCCGGGGCCGGCCGCGTCCACCCCGCCGCCGTCGGCGCTCACCCCCGCGACGCCCCTTGCGGGGTTGCCGATCGGCGGGGGCGGAGCTATCCGCTGAACGACCGTTCGGGGTAAGTTTCTGGCACCAGTGATTCGGCGGGCGGTCCCGCACGCCGTCAACCCGCAGGGAGGTCAGCGCGATGAGCGGTGGTGACAAGCTCGATTTCGAGATCCGTCCGAATCCCGCGCCGGTATCCGCCGCCGACCGGGCCGCCCTGCTGGCCAACCCGGGCTTCGGCCGGGTCTTCACCGACCACATGGTCACCATCCGCTACGCCGAGGGCAAGGGCTGGTACGACGCCCGGGTCGAGGCGCGCGCGCCGATCCCGATGGACCCGGCCAGCGCCGTGCTGCACTACGCGCAGGAGATCTTCGAGGGTCTGAAGGCGTACCGGACGGCGGACGGCGCGGTCACCATGTTCCGCCCGGAGGCCAACGCCCGGCGGTTCATCGCCTCCGCGAAGCGGCTGGCCATGCCGGAGCTGCCGGCGGAGACGTTCGTCGAGTCGCTGCGCCGGCTGGTCGAGATCGACCGGGACTGGATCCCGGACGGGCCCGACGCGAGCCTTTACCTGCGGCCGTTCATGTTCGCCAGTGAGGTCTTCCTCGGCGTCCGCCCGGCCAACGAGTACCTCTACTGCGTGATCGCCTCGCCGGCCGGCGCGTACTTCGCCGGCGGCGTCAAGCCGGTCACCGTCTGGGTCTCCCCGGACTACACCCGCGCGGCCCCCGGCGGCACCGGCGCGGCGAAGTGCGGCGGCAACTACGCCGCCTCGCTGGCCGCCCAGGCCGAGGCGATCGAGGCCGGCTGCGACCAGGTGGTCTTCCTCGACGCGGTGGAGCGCCGGTTCGTCGACGAGCTGGGCGGCATGAACGTCTTCTTCGTCTACGACGACAACACGCTGGTCACCCCGCCGCTGACCGGCACGATCCTGCCCGGCATCACCCGGGACGCGGTGCTCACCCTGGCCGCGGCCTCCGGGCACCGCGTCGAGGAGCGGCCCATCAGCTTCGCCGACTGGCAGGCGGACGCCGCCAGCGGCCGGCTGCGGGAGGTCTTCGCCTGCGGCACCGCCGCCGTGATCACCCCGATCGGCCGGGTGCGCTTCCCGGACGGGGAGTTCCTCATCGGCGGGGGCGAGCCGGGCCGGTCGACCATGGCACTGCGCGAGCAGCTGGTGGCGATCCAGCGGGGCGAGGCCGAGGACCCGCAGGGCTGGGTGCAGCGCGTCCTCTGACCGATGCCGACGTCCGCCGGCCCGCCGCGACAGCGGCGTGGCCGGCGCTCGGCCGTTGCGGCGTCACCGGGTCGCCGTGCGGCGTCGCGTCACTCCAGCAGGTGGGTCCGGAGCGCGGTGAGCTGCTCCTCGGTCACGCCGGCGTGCCGCAGGTAGCCCTCGACCGAGCCGTGCCGCAGGCGCAGTTCCGTCAGGAATAGGGTCATCGCCTCGGCGGGGGTGGTCAGCGGCGGCAGCCCCGGCGGGAACTGGTGGCCGGTGCTGGCGAACCAGGCCTGGAACCGCTCCGCGGCCTCGGTGCTCAGCGCGTAGTCGGTGGCGATCTCGGCGTCGGGGACCCCGAGCACGGCCAGGGTCAGGCCGCAGACGAGACCGGTGCGGTCCTTGCCGGCCACGCAGTGCACCAGCACCGGGGCGTTGGACTCGTCGGCGATCACCCCGACCGCCTCGGCCAGCCCGGCGGCGCCCGTCTCGGCCAGGGCGGCGTACCGGTCGGCGAGGTAGCGGGCCAGATCCGTGTCGTGCTGGTAGGGGTTCTCGCCCCAGTCGACGTGCTCCGGGTGGATGTGCCGGTACGCCAGCCCGTCCAGCTCCGGTACCCGGCCGTCGCGCTCCACCTCGGACGGGCGGCGCAGGTCGATGACGGTCCGCACGCCGAGCGCGGCGAAGGCGTCCCGGTCCGCGCCGTCGATCCGGTGCGGTGAGTCGGAGCGGTAGAGCCGGCCCCAGCGGACGGTGCGACCGTCGTGGCCGGGGTAGCCGCCGACGTCGCGGAAGTTGAACATCACGGAGAAGGGGATTCTGCGGTTGACCTCTTCGATGGCGTCCACGCTGACACGGTAACGGCCGGTGGGGTCTGACCCCACCGGCCGTCACGCCTCGGATCGCTCAGCGCGCGGTGCCCGGGGGCAGGTTGCCGTAGGTCTCGTCGTAGTAGCCGCCCAGCTCGTCGCGGTAGGCGGGGTCGCTGTGGCTGGTCTCGTCGTACTCCGGAGCGGCCTTGATCTGGTCCTTGCCGCGGTCGACGTAGACCTTCCGCTCGTCGTGGTCGACGTGGTTGACGGTGCCGGCCGGCAGCATGACCTTCTTGCCGAAGATCCACGGCCCGGTGTCGACGACCAGGTAGCTGCCGCCGACCTCGTGGCTCGCGTCGTCGATCTTGCCGATGCTGCCGTCGGTGGCCTCGACCTTGTAGCCGACCAGGTCGGCGTCGGCCACCCCGGCCTCGTCCCGGTAGCTCCACGGGTTGAAGGCGCCCGCGGGCGCACCTCCGGCGAAGGCTCCCTGACCGCCGTCGAGCACCGGCTCGGTCGTGCCGTGCGTGCTGTGCGGGTCAAGCCTCTCCATGGGTAACTCCTGTCCCGACTGTCCTCGTCGTTCGCCAGGGTTCGTCTTCCGTGTCCGGAAACGAGGTACCCGGAGCGGCCCCCTCCCACACGCCGCGGCCCGGAAACGACGGCGGCGATGCGCAGCCCCTCGTGCACCTGCTCCCGGGTGTACCCGGCGGCGCGCAGCGCCTTCTCGTGCGACTCCAGGCAGACGCCGCAGCCGGTGATCGCCGAGACGGCGAGGCACCAGAGCTCGAAGTCACCCTTGTCCACGCCGGGCCGGGCGATGATCTGCATCCGCAGCCGGGCCGGCATCGAGGCGTACTGCTCGTCGCCGATGAGGTGCTTGGCCCGGTAGTAGACGTTGTTCATCGCCATGATGGCGGCGGCGCCCTTGGCCGCCTCGACCGCCTCCGGCGTGAGGTGGGCGGCCGCCTCGTCGACGATCTCCTTCAGCACCACCGGGTTGCGCGCCGCGACCGCGCAGGCCACGGCGGTACCCCAGGCCTGCTCCGGCTTCAGGGTGGAGGTGCCGACCGTGGAGCCGAGGTTGAGCTTGATGTCCTTGGCGTACTCGGGCAGCGCCGCCTTGATCGCGTCCAGGCCCATCTCAGGCACCGGCGCCGGCGAGCAGCGCGGTGGCGTCGAGGGTCTCGCCGCCCTTGTTCCAGTTGCACGGGCACAGCTCGTCGGTCTGCAGGGCGTCGAGCACCCGCAGCACCTCGGAGACGTTGCGGCCGACCGACCCGGCGGTGACCATGGCGAACTGGATCTCGTTGTTCGGGTCGACGATGAAGGTGGCTCGCTGCGCCACGCCGTCCTCGCCGAGCACGCCGCACGCCGAGGTCAGCTCGCGCTTGATGTCGCTGAGCATCGGGAAGGGCAGCTCGCGCAGGTCCGGGTGGTCCTTGCGCCAGGCGTAGTGGACGAACTCGTTGTCCACCGATACGCCGAGCACCTGGGCGTCGCGGTCGGCGAACTCGTCGTTGAGGCGGCCGAACTCGGCGATCTCCGTCGGACAGATGAAGGTGAAGTCCTTCGGCCAGAAGAAGACCACCCGCCACTTGCCCTCGTGGGACTTGTGGTTGATGGTCTCGAACGCCTTGTCGGCGTCGAGCGAGACGCAGGCGGTGAGTTCGTACTCAGGGAAGCGGTCACCGACAGTGAGCACGGGTCCTCCTTGGCAGCGGCTTGTCAGCGGCACGAAGCCGGTAACTTGATCGGTTCCAGATACTTCCGCAGCGCCGTTTCCGCCTGGTGGCAGCCGGGCGACTTGTGAAGTCGATCACGAGCGGCCCGTTGGGTCCCGGCGGCGCCGGTGGACCGGGTGACGGGCACCCTGCGTCACCGTCCCGGTATATGGATTGTTCCTCCCAAAACCAGGGGTGGGGTGGCAGAGTGACGATCGTGACCAGCACCGCCCTGATTATTGGCAGCTAGCGCGCCGGCTTCCCCTCCGCCGAGCGCGCAGACCTCCCGCATCCGCGGGGGGTCTTTTTGTTGCCCCCGCCCGAGGTCCGTGAGGAAGGCACTCCCATGACGTTCCAGGTGTACGACACGACGCTGCGCGACGGCGCCCAGCGTGAGGGGCTCACCTACTCGGTGGTCGACAAGCTGGCCGTGGCGCGGCTGCTCGACGAGTTCGGGGTGGGCTTCATCGAGGGCGGCTGGCCGGGAGCGGTGCCCAAGGACACCGAGTTCTTCCGCCGGGCGCGTACCGAGCTGGACCTGCGGCACGCGGTCCTGGTCGCCTTCGGCGCCACCCGCCGGGCCGGCACCACGGCGGCGGCCGACCCGCAGGTGCAGGGGCTGCTCGACGCCGAGACCCCGGTGGTGGCCCTGGTCGCCAAGGCCGACCTCCGGCACGTCGAACGGGCGCTGCGCACCACCGGCGCGGAGAACCTGGCGATGATCCGGGACACCGTCACCCACCTGGTCGCCCAGGGCCGGCGGGTCTTCGTCGACGGCGAGCACTTCTTCGACGGTTACCGGCACGACCCGGCGTACGGCGCCGCGGTGGTGGAGACCGCGCTCGCCGCGGGCGCCGAGCGGTTCGTGCTCTGCGACACCAACGGCGGGATGCTGCCGTCCCACGTCACCGCCGCGATCGCCGATCTGACCGCGCGCACCGGCCTGGCCCCGGAGCTGTTCGGCATGCACGCCCAGAACGACACCGCCTGCGCGGTGGCCAACACCGTCGCCGCCGTCGAGGCAGGAGTCCGGCACGTCCAGGGCACCGCCAACGGCTACGGCGAGCGCCCCGGCAACGCCGACATCTTCGCTGTCGTCGCCAACCTCCAGCTCAAGCTCGGGCTGCCCGTCCTACCGGAGGGCTGCCTGGAGCAGATGGTGCGGGTCTCGCACGCCATCGCCGAGATCGCCAACATCGCCCCCGACACCCACCAGGCGTACGCCGGGGCCGCCGCCTTCGCCCACAAGGCCGGGCTGCACGCGAGCGCGATCAAGGTCGACCCGTTGCTCTACAACCACGTGGATCCGGCGGTGGTGGGCAACGACATGCGGATCCTGGTGACCGAGATGGCCGGCCGGGCCAGCGTCGAGCTCAAGAGCCGCGAGCTGGGCCTGGACCTGGCCGGCCATCCCGAGACGCTGTCGAAGGTCACCAGCCGGGTCAAGGAGCTGGAGGCGGGTGGGTGGTCGTTCGAGGCGGCCGACGCCTCGTTCGAGCTGCTGGTCCGCTCCGAGCTGCCGGATGCGGCGCCGCCCCGGCCGTTCGCGTTGGAGTCGTACCGGGTGCTGGTCGAGCACCGCGAGGACGGCGCGGTGGTCTCCGAGGCCACCGTCAAGATCCGGGTACGTGGCGAGCGGGTGATCGCCACCGCCGAGGGGAACGGCCCGATCAACGCCCTCGACGAGGCGCTGCGGGTCGGCCTGTCCCGGCACTACCCCGAGCTGCGCGACTTCGAGCTGGCCGACTACAAGGTGCGCATCCTGGAGGGCAGCCACGGCACCGGCGCGGTGACCCGGGTGCTGCTGGAGACCGCCGACGGCACCGGACGGGACTGGACGACGGTCGGCGTGCACCCCAACGTGGTGGAGGCGAGCTGGCACGCCCTGGTCGACGCGCTCACCTACGGTCTGGACCGCGCCCGGGTCTGAGCCGCCGTGGTCCGACCCGCCCGGGTCTGCGCCGCCCCGACCTGGCCGGGTCAGGCCGCCGGCAGGCGCAGCTCGGCCAGCACCGCGCGGTGGTCGCTGCCGGGCACCGGGTGCACCGAGACGGACCGGACGGCGATCCGCCGGTCGACCAGGACGTGGTCGATGGTGACCGGGGGGATGGGGTCGCCGTCGTACGGGCCCCAGGTGCCGCGCAGCCCCGCCCCGGCGGCGTCGGCCGCGTCCACGTACCCGCTGGCGAGCAGGGCGCGCAGCGGGGCGTGGTCGAGGGTGGCGTTGAAGTCCCCGGCGAGGATGCTCACCGGGCCGTCCGGGGTGGCTCGCGGCTGCGCCCGCAGGTCGGTGAACCACTCGTCGACCACCTCGACGCCGTACGGCGCGGCCGGGTGGGCCGACTCGACCCGCACCGGGGGCGCCCCCGGCGCCGCCACCGTGGCGTACGCCTGGGTGAACTGGAAGCCGACGTTGCGCCGGAAGCCGCCGCCGGCGAGCGGCCAGCGGGCGTAGAGCCCGGAGCCGGTGGTGCCCACCTCCGGGTTGAGCTGCCGGTGGGGGAGCAGTTCGGCCAGGCCTTCCCGGTCGAGTGCGGCGCTTGCCTCAGGGGTGAACTCCTGTACCGCCAGGACGTCCACCCGGTGCCGGCGTACCAGGCCGACCAGCGTGCGCGCGTCGGCGCTGCCCTTGAGCAGGTTGGCGGTGAGCAGCCGCAGTTCCGGTCCGCCGGCCGCCGGCTGACCGGAGGCGATCGCGCGAGGGGCGACCGTGCCGAGCAGCGCCAGTGCCACCACCGCCGCGACCGCCGCCGGCCAGCGCCGCCGCAGGGCGAGCGCCAGCACCACCGGCACCAGGCTCCAGGCCGCGACGTACGGGGTGAAGGCGACCGCCTGCACCAGTGGCCCGCGTTCCAGCCCGGCCAGGCGGACCAGCGCCCAGGCGGCCCCGGGGGTCACCGCCAGCCAGCAGAGCGGCAGGGCTTTCGACCCGTGCGTGGTCCGGGCCGGCGCCTCGGTGGTGATCATGAGCGTCAGACTAGCGCCCGCGCCGATGCCACCGGGGGCGCCACGCCATTTCATGAATGGTGCCGCCTTCATCTCTCACGATTTCGGAGATCGCCGCAGAAAATGCGGACGAGCGTGATCGACTATTGACGCTCGGCTTTTTGTCCTGCTACCTTCCTCCTGGTTGTGGCGCCCACAACGGAGCGTAGTAACACCAGCTCAGCCGGGGTAAAGAATGTTGAGAAGTCAACATGCCTGGTGCGGATGAAAGCGCATCGCTTTCGTCAACCCGGCTCGTCCGCAACAATCATCCGGCTCGCCCGAAAAGGTGCGTCGGCCGTATCACCACGGTCAGAAAAAGGGAGACCTGTCATGGCCACATTCTTCAGGCGCAAGGCGGCGGCGGTGACGCTCGGCGTCCTGGCGCTCACCCTGGCCGGCGGGGGAATCGCCGCCGCCCAGCCGACGACCAAGGCCCCGGCCGAGGTCAGCCAGCCCGGCGTCCGGCAGCCCGGCGGCACCACCCAGCCGCCCGTCTCGGCGGAGGACGCGCGCAAGGCCAAGGCGGCGATGCAGCAGGGTGCGACCCTGGCCGCGCCGCCGACCGCCGGCGCCGTCGCCTGGGCCGTCGTCGCCTCCAACGGCACGCTGCTGCAGCGTTCCGCCAACGTCGTGTCCACCACCAAGTACGGCCCCGGGCAGTACCAGGTGCTCTTCGACTACAACGTCACGCGCAAGGCGTTCGTGGCGACCATCGGCACGAACGACCCCAACAACGTCCCGCCCGGTGGCGAGGTGTCGGTCGCGCCGCGCTACCTGACTCCCAACGCGGTTTTCATCCAGACCCGGACCTCCGGTGGCACACCGGCGGACCGCCCGTTCCACCTGATCGTCGCCAACTGAGCACACCGCCGACCGGTGCCGGTCCCCGCGTGGGGGCCGGCACCGTCTGGTGTGGAACGCACCGTCGCGGCCCGTCGGCGAGGTAACGGGCGGCTCGTCCCGCTCCGGGTGGGAAAGGGCCTCCCAGGGGGTGATATTCCGACGTTTGCCGGGGGTCCGCCCGGGAAGCAAGCACCGTGACGGACATCTCGGACACCCTGGCCAGCCTGCCCAGCCCGGCCGATCCCGATCCGGCGGGCAACGAGCTGGAACAGACCCTCTTCGAGGTCAGACGCGTGATCGTCGGGCAGGATCGGCTCGTCGAGCGCCTGCTCACCGCACTGATCGCCGACGGGCACTGCCTGCTGGAGGGCGTACCCGGTGTGGCCAAGACGCTGGCCGCGCAGACCCTCGCCACCGTCGTGGGTGGCACCTTCTCCCGGATCCAGTTCACCCCCGACCTGGTCCCCTCCGACATCGTCGGCACCCGCATCTACCGGGCGTCGAAGGAGACCTTCGACATCGAACTGGGCCCGATCATGGCCAACCTGGTGCTGGCCGACGAGATCAACCGGGCCCCGGCCAAGGTGCAGTCCGCGCTGCTGGAGGCGATGGCCGAGCGCCAGGTCTCCATCGGCGGCCGGAGCTGGCCGGTGCCCGAGCCGTTCCTGGTGCTCGCCACCCAGAACCCGATCGAGTCCGAGGGGGTCTACCAGCTCCCGGAGGCGCAGCGCGACCGGTTCCTCATGAAGATCGTCGTCGACTATCCGAGCGACGCCGACGAGCTGGCCATCCTCTACCGGATGAGCACCGACCGGCCCCGCGCGCACCAGGTGCTCGACCCGGGGCGGCTGCGCGGGCTGCAACAGCGCGCCGAGCACATCTTCGTGCACCACGCGATCGCCGAGTACGTCGTCCGCCTCATCCTCGCCACCCGCGACCCGGGCCGCTTCGGCCTGCCCGACATCGCCCCGCTGCTGGCGTACGGGGCGAGCCCCCGGGCCACCCTCGGCCTGGTCGCCGCCGCCCGGGCCCAGGCGTTGCTGCGCGGCCGGGAGTACGTGCTGCCGGAGGACGTCCGCGAACTCGCCGTGGACGTGCTGGCCCACCGGCTGGTGCTCTCCTTCGACGCGGTGGCCGACGGGGTCTCGCCCGAGGCGCTGGTGCACCGGCTGGTGCAGGCGGTGCCCCCGCCCATGCTGGCCACCGCGCAGCCCGAGCAGGCCCCCGACCTGGCCGCCGCATGAGGCGCCCCGCCGCGCCGGCGCCCGCCGGACCGGGCCTGGCCGACCTCACCGGGGACCAGCGGTTGCGCCGGCTGGAACTGACCGTGACCCGGCGGCTCGACGGGCTGCTCCAGGGCCAGCACCGGGGCCTGCTGCCCGGGCCGGGCAGCGAGATCGCCGGCAGCCGGGAGTACCGCCCCGGCGAGGACGAGGTGCGCCGGATGGACTGGGCGGTCACCGCCCGCACCACCGTGCCGCACGTCCGCGAGGTCGACGCCGACCGTGAACTCAGCACCTGGCTGCTGGTCGACGCCAGCCCCAGCATGGAGTTCGGCACCGCCGAGCTGGACAAGCGGGAGCTGTCGGTGGCGGCGGTCGCCGCCGTCGGCTTCCTCACCGCCGGCACCGGCAACCGGCTCGGCGCACAGGTGCTCACCGCGGCCGGGCTGCGCCGCTTCCCGGCCCGCAGCGGCCGTACCCATCTGCTGGGCCTGCTCCGGACGTTGCTGGCCGCCCCGCGTACCGGCGAGCACGACGAGCGGACGGTCCCGCCCGAACCACCCGACCTGGCGGCGGCGCTCGCGGCGGTGCAGCGCGTCGCCACCCGGCGCGGCCTGGTCGTGGTGGTCTCCGACTTCCTCGACGGCCTGCCCGAGCACCACGACGAGCCGACCCCCTGGGAGCCGGCGCTGCGCCGCCTCGCCGCCCGGCACCAGGTGCTCGCCGTCGAGATCACCGACCCGCGCGAGCTGGAACTGCCGGACGTCGGCCTGATCACCCTGGTCTGCCCGGAGACCGGCCGACGGCGGGAGGTCTGGACCGGCGACGAGGCGCTGCGCCGGCGCTACGCCAGCGCGGCGGCCGCCCAGCGCGAGCAGGTACGCCGGGCACTGCGCCGCTCCGGTGCCACCCACCTGGTGCTGCGCACCGACCGGGACTGGACCGCCGACGTGGTGCGCCACGTACACGCCCAACGCCGTCTGGCGGCCGCGCCGGCCGCCGCCCGGGGAGGTGCCGCGTGACCTGGCAGTCGCCCGCCCGTCTCCTGCTGCTGCTCGGCGTGCTCGCGCTGGCCGGCGGCTACCTGCTCGCCCAGCGCCGGCGCAGCCGGTACGCCGTGCGCTTCACCAACCTGCGGCTGCTCGACCGGGTCGCGCCGACCCGGCCCTCCTGGCGGCGGCACGTGCCCGCCGGACTCTTCCTGGCCATGCTGGCGCTGCTCGTGGTGGGCTTCGCCCGGCCGACGGCGGAGGTGCGGGTGCCCCGGGAACGGGCCACCGTCATGGTGGCCGTGGACGTCTCCACCTCGATGCTCGCCACCGACGTGGAACCGGACCGGCTCGCCGCCGCCAAGGAGGCGGCCCGGAAGTTCGTCGACGGCCTGCCCGACGAGTTCAACGTCGGCCTGGTCGCCTTCGCCGGCAGCGCGGCGGTGGTGGTGCCGCCCGGCACCGACCGGGAGGCGCTGCACGAGGGGATCGACCGGCTCGCCGAGGGCATCACCGGGGTGCAGGGCACCGCGATCGGCGAGGCGATCAGCGCCTCGCTCGGCGCGGTCAAGAGCCTGGACTCCAACGCGGCGAAGCAGCCGCCGCCGGCCCGGGTCATCCTGCTCTCCGACGGGGCGAACACCTCCGGAATGGACCCGATGGAGGCCGCCGCGGCGGCCGTGACGGCGAAGGTGCCGGTGCACACCATCTCCTTCGGCACCCCCGGCGGGTTCGTCGACCGCGGCGGCCGGCCGATCCAGGTGCCGGTCGACGGGCACACCCTCAAGGCGGTCGCCGAGGACACCGGGGGTGGCTTCCACTCCGCCGGCAGCAGCGAGGAACTGCGCGAGGTCTACGAGGACATCGGCTCCTCGGTCGGCTACCGCACCGAACGACAGGACATCTCCGCCCGGTTCATCGGCCTCGGGCTGATGTTCGCGATGGGCGCCGCAGCCGGGTCGATGCGGTGGTTCTCCCGCCTGCCCTGAGCCCGCCGGAGCGACAGTGAGGAGCGCACGCATGGCAGTGCAGACCGGACTGGGCGAACCCCGGGGACCCTGGTTCGTCTCGCCTGAGCTGGGGCCGGACGGCCGGCCCCGGTGGGACGTACCGGGGGCGGGACAGGACCCGTCGCGACGGCGCCGGAGCGGCCGGCTGCTGGCCGCGGCGGCGGTGGTGGCGCTCTCCACCGTCTCCGGCGCGGCGGCCGGCGGCTGGGTGGCCGGCCGGGACGGTGGCGCGGGGCCGACGGCGGCGTCCGCCGCACCGGTGCCGGCGGAGCTGGTGACCGCCGCGCAGAAGACCGTGCCGGGCGTGGTGTCGGTGCTGGTGGGCGGCGGCGGGGCCGGGTCCGCGTCCGGCTCCGGGTTCGCCATCGACAACCAGCAGCACATCATCACCAACGACCACATCCTCGCCAAGGGCGGCACCGGCGGGGTGATGGTGGAGCTGAACGACGGCCGGCGGTTCCCCGCCGAGGTGGTCGGCCGGGAACCCGGCAGCGACCTCGCGGTGCTGCGGGTGCCGGCGGCGGCCGGGCTGGCGCCGCTGCCGCTGGCCAAGCCGGGCGCCACCCGGGTCGGTGAGCCGGTGCTGGCGGTCGGTTCCCCGCTCGGCCTGGCCGGGACGGTCACCGCCGGCATCGTCAGCGCGCTGGACCGCCAGGTACGCCTCGGCACCCTGCGGCGCAGCGCGGTGCAGACCGACGCCTCGATCAACCCGGGAAACTCCGGGGGGCCGCTGGTCAACGCCCGGGGCGAGGTGGTCGGGGTGAACACCGCGATCGCCACCATCGACGGCACCGGCTCGATCGGCATCGGTTTCGCCATCCCGATCGAGCAGGTGCAGCAGACCGCCGACACCATCATCGGCAAAGGCGGCTGAAGCCGGGCGGGCCAGGACCGGGCGGTCGTAACGGTAAAACTGTCGGATACCTGGCGTGGAACCATCGGCCCATAGAAATATCACGCTGAGTATGGATACTGGCGTGGGTGGAGCTTCCTCTCATAGCGGTCCTGCTGGCGGTGGGACTCTTCGTCGGATGGGGCGTGGGCGTGCAGTACGCCCGGGCCAAGCGCGGCTGGACCGACTACAAGGCCGCCAAGAACGCGGTGCCCGGCGCCCGCAGGACCGCCTGGCTGCTGGTCCGGGCGGTCACCACCAAGGTCGGGGTCATCGCGCTGCTGCTCGTCGGCGCGGTCGCGTACGCCGCCGTCGGCCCCGACCACGACCGTGCGGAACCGGGGCCGAGCCCGTCGCCGAGTTCATCCGCCACCCACGGTGCCCCGAAGGGGCGCTAGCCTCGGGGCGTGGACGACGGACTGCGGGTGACCGACCGGTGGATCGTGCCCGCCGCCGAGCTGCGGGAACGGTTCTCCCGGTCGTCCGGGCCGGGCGGGCAGGGGGTCAACACCACCGACTCCCGGGTGGAGCTGAGCTTCGACCTGGCCGCCTCGCCCAGCCTGCCGCCGGCCCTGCGGGCGCGGGCGCTGGACCGGCTGGCCGGTCGACTGGTCGACGGCGTGCTCACCATCGCCGCCAGCGAACACCGCGCCCAGCTCGCCAACCGCGAGGCGGCCCGGGAGCGGCTCACCGCGTTGCTGCGCGAGGCCGTCGCGCCCCCGCCACCGCCCCGGCGGCCGACCCGCCCGTCGCGCGGCGCGAAGGAACGCCGGCTGGCGGAGAAGAAGCGCCAGTCGCAACGCAAGCGGGACCGCCGGGTCGACGGCGACTGAGCGGGAAATCCGGTGTGCCGCCCCGCGAGGAGTGCCTAGGCTGGCCGGCATGTCCACCGACACCCTGGTCACGCTGCACGGCCGTACGCTGCTCGCCTGCGCCCCCGACGGGCCCCGGCTGTGCTCCGGCGGCGACGCGCTGGACGTGATCGGCGAGGCGCTCGGCCAGGGGGCGGAGCTGGTGGTGCTGCCGGTCCGGCGGCTCGCCGACGAGTTCTTCACCCTGCGTACCGGGGTGGCCGGTGAGCTGGTGCAGAAGTTCGTCAACTACCGGCTGCCGGTGGTCGTGGTCGGCGACGTCTCCGCGCACGTCGCGCGCAGCACCGCCCTGCGGGACTTCGTCACCGAGTCCAACCGGGGCCGGCAGCTCTGGTTCGTCGACACGATGGCGGAGCTGGAGGAGCGGCTGCGCCACCGCGACCAGGGGGCCACCGGGTAAAGCGGTTGAGGGCGGCGGGCGGGCTGCCGACAATTCGTCCGGTGACCGCCCCCGACTTCGCCACCAAGCCCACCCTCGCCGGCGACCTGGTGACGCTGCGCCCGTTCGTCGACGACGACGTCGCGACCTTCCGGTCGGCGCTGGCCGACCCGGAGCTGGCCCGGCTGACCGGCAGCCCGCCCGACGAGATCGACGAGGAGCGGCTGCGCTCCTGGTACGGCAGCCGCAACGCGCAGACCGACCGGCTCGACCTGGCCGTGGTGGAGAACGCCACCGGGGCCTGCGTCGGCGAGGTGGTGCTGAACGACTGGGACCCGCACCACGCCAACTGCAACTTCCGCACTCTGCTGGTGGCCGCCGGGCAGAACCGTGGCCTCGGCACCGAGGCGGTACGCCTCGTCGTCGGCCACGGCTTCGACCGGCTCGGACTGCACCGCATCTCGCTGGAGGTGTTCGCCTTCAACCCGCGCGCCCGCCGGGTGTACGAGAAGGTCGGCTTCATCGCCGAGGGTGTGCTGCGGCAGGTGCTGCGCGACGGCGACGGCTGGGTGGACGCCACCGTGATGTCCATCCTCGCCCCCGAGTGGGCGGCCCACCGGGGTCACCCGGAGCGGTGAGCCCGGCCGGTCGCGGTCAGCCGGCGAGGAGCCGGTCGCACTCGGCGATCAGACGCGCGCGCAGCGGGGCGCCACGCTCCGCGAACGACCGCTGCGCCTGCACGTACTCGTGCCGGCCCTCGACCGTCTCGACCAGCACCGGCGGGTAGCCGAGCGCGGACAGGTCGTACGGGGAGGCCCGCATGTCCAGCGTGCGGATCTCCCGGGCCAGAGCGAAGCACTCCGCCACCAGCTCCGAGGGCACCAGCGGGGAGAGCTTGTACGCCCACTTGTAGAGGTCCATGTTGGCGTGCAGGCAGCCCGGCTGCTCCAGCGCGTGCTGGCTCTCCCGGGTCGGGCTGAGCAGGTTCAGCGGGCGGGCCGGCGCGGTGAAGAACCGGTACGCGTCGAAGTGGCTGCACCGTACGCCCCGCTCCTCGACGACCGCGGCGGTGCGCTCCGGGCTCAGCCGCAGCGGCCAGGCGTTGTGCCGGACCTCCTCCTGGGTCTGCCGGTAGACCATCGCCCACTCGTGCATGCCGAAGCAGCCGAGGTGGGCCGCCCGGCCGGCGGTCGCGGCGAGCAGGTCGCGGATCCAGGCGAGGGAGTCGGCGCGCCGCGCGCGTACCCGGTCGGTGTCGAGGGTGACCCCGGCGGCGTCGGCGCGGTAGTCCCCGCCGAACTCGGCCGGGTCCGCGTCGCGCAGCACCACCCCCGCGCCCGGGTGCCAGCGGCGCAGCTGGGCCGGCCGGTGCGAGTAGTAGGTGAAGAGGAAGTCCTCGACCGGGTGCCGGACGCCGCCGCGCCGGCGGGCCAGGTGCGGCGTCAGCCACGCGTCGACCCGGGCGACGTGCGCGGCCCGGCGGGCCTGCCAGTCGGCCGCGTCGAGGGCGGCGGGTGCGAGGGCGGCGGTCACGCACCCCAGGGTACGACCGCCGCCCGGCTGCCCGTCAGGGCACGTCCACCCGGACCCCGGCGGAGAAGACCCCGCTGCGCAGCTCCAGCTGCTCCGGCTTCTGCGCCCCGTTGAGCGTGAACACCAGCGGCAGCACCACCCGGTTGCCGGCCGCGACCGGCTGGGCGAAGACGTCCCGGCCCAGGTTCGCCAGCCGGGTGGCCGTCTCGTCGGTGCTGACCCAGTTGCCCCCGGGCAGGTAGGCGCGCTGGAGTTCGCCGTGCCAGGTCTGCTGCTCGGGCGTGACGTTGCGCACGCCGACGGTCGCCTGGCACCGGCGTCCCGTCCCGCCGGCGGTCTCGCACTTCACCCGGTAGACGGTGAACTCGAACGCCCTCTCGCGGACCGGCACGCCGACGCCGGCGGTGACGCTGCGGCCCATCCAGGCGCCGCTGGTCGGTTGTTTCGTGGTGTCGATCGCGGCGACCTGCTGGGTGGCCGTCCACGCCGCCGCGAAGACCACCCCGGCCAGGATCGCCACGGCCACGCCGACGACCATCCAGACCGGTGGGGTGCGGCGTCGCCCGGATCCGCCGGGCGCGGCCGGACGCGGGTAGACGGTGCCCCCGCCGGGAGCCGCGGTCCCGCCCGCGTACTCCGGACTGCCGACGGCGGTCGGGCCGGCACCGGTCGGCTCGACGCCGCTGCGTCGCCGCCGCGCCCGCTGCCACCACCAGGCGCCGCCGAAGGCGAGCACCAGCAACGCGGCCAGCGCCGCGGCGAGGATCGGCGGCCGGCGCCAGGCCGGGGCCGCCTCCTCCACCTCGGCGGCCGGGGCCGCGGCGGCCTGCCAGGTGGCGGTGGCGCAGTCGTACGGCCGACTGCCGTCGCTGGTGAACGCGCAGGCCGGGGCGGTCACCGACCGGCCGGGCGCGGTCGCCGCCAGCGCGGTGTCCAGCGTCGTGGTGCTGCGCGCCGGCAGGCGGAGCCGCCAGGTCACCTCGTCGGTGCCGGTCCCGGTGGCCCGGTCCACCCGGCCGCCCGCGCTCACCGCGGTCGTCGCCGCGCCGGCGGGCAGTTCCTGCCGCACGGTGGTGTCGACCGGCAGGATGCTGTCGTTGCGGACCCGGATCCGGTAGCCCGGCACCGGTGTCCCGGCCGGCGCCACCGTCACGGTGACCGGCGGGGCCGGCCGTGGCGCACCGGGATTGGCGGTGGTGGCCATCCCCGGCGCCGGCGCCCGCGGTGTCACCGGGGTCACGGCCCCGGTCGCCGCCGCCCCCGGTGCCACCGGTGCCGCGTGCCCCGCCGGTGCGGCGGGAGCGCCCGGCGTGGCCGGGGGGACGGGTGCGGGTGTGGCCGTCGGGCCGGCCGGCGCGTGGACCGCCGGTGTGGCCGTCGGGCCGGCCGGCGCGTGGACCGCGGGTGCGGCCTCGACCCTGGTCGCGGGTGTCGCCGTCGGCACGGCCGGCACGGCGGCGAGGACGCCCAGGCCGTTCACGATCACGGCGAGGGTCCTGTGGTGTCGTCTCGATGCAGGCATACGAACGAACCTCCGGAGCCGACGGTAGGGGCGGCGAACCTCCGGCCGGGTACGAAGTGCCGAAGCCCGCCCCGGCCGCCCGCCGATCGCGTACGCTGCGCCGACGCCGTTCCCGGTCCGGCGTCGGCGGGATGCGGCCACGTCGCCGGCGCTAGATTGGCCTGGTGCGTATCGCTCGTTTTGCTCATGCCAAGGGAATGTCGTTCGGGGCCGTCGAGGGCGAGCCGGGGGTGGGCCCGGAGGGCCTGACCATCGCCGAGATCGAGGGTCACCCGTTCGGCAAGCTCACCTTCTCCGGTGCCCGCTGGGCGCTCTCCGACGTCCGGCTGCTCTCGCCGATCCTGCCCAGCAAGGTGGTCTGTGTCGGGCGCAACTACGCCGAGCACGCCGCCGAGCACGGCAGCGAGGTGCCGAAGGAGCCGCTGCTGTTCTTGAAGCCGTCCACGTCGGTGATCGGGCCGCGGGACGCCATCCGGCTGCCCCTCTTCTCCAAGCAGGTCGAGCACGAGGCCGAGCTGGCCGTGGTGATCGGCGCCCCGGGTGCCCGCCGCGCCGACCGGGCCGCCGCGGAGAAGGCCATCTTCGGCTACACCTGCGCCAACGACGTGACAGCGCGGGACCTGCAGCGCTCGGACGGGCAGTGGACGCGGGCCAAGGGCTTCGACTCGTTCTGCCCCATCGGCCCCTGGATCACCACCGGGCTGGACGTCTCCGACCTGGAGATCCGGTGCGAGGTGGGTCGTAACCCGGACGAGATGGAGGTACGCCAGCTCGGCCGGACGAAGGACATGGTCTTCGACGTGCCGGCCCTGGTGTCGTACATCTCGCACGTGATGACGCTGCTCCCCGGCGACGTGGTGCTGACCGGCACGCCGGCGGGGGTTAGCCCGCTCACGGAGGGGGATACGGTCACCGTGCGGATCGAGGGGATCGGCGAGCTCACCAATCCGGTGGTGCCGGTCGCCTGACGCGTCCGACGCCCTGTTTTCGCAGCTCACAGGCGTTCCGGGGGGTTGGATTTGGCCTGCTGGCGCGGGGAGGGTAAAGTTCATTCCCGGCGCCGCAAGGGGCCAATGGGGTATGGGGTAATTGGCAGCCCGACTGATTCTGGTTCAGTTAGTCTAGGTTCGAGTCCTGGTACCCCAGCGCAACCGCGGATTCGCGAGAATCCCGGACGCTGGATTCTGGCGGAGTTCCGCTCCGTCCCTCTCCCGAGGGGCGGCAGATGATCTCTGATAGAGTGCAGCTTCCCCACCCGCGAGGGTGGGGAAGCAGGTGAAGTTCTGGCCCCGTCGTCTAGCGGCCCAGGACGCCGCCCTCTCAAGGCGGTAGCGCCGGTTCGAATCCGGTCGGGGCTACAGCGCTGACAGCCCGTTCCACTTCGGTGGGGCGGGCTGTTTCGTGTCTCCGTGACGCCCGGTGCCGACTTGTCGTCCGGTGCTCCGATCGTCGTCCCGGTGGGCGGGCTTCGCCCGCACCTTCGACGCCCGCGCTGCGGACCCCCTCGTGGTCCGCCGCTGCCGGTGCCGCTAGACTACAGCCGCACCGCTCAGCAGGGCGGTGAAGCAGGAAAAGTGCCTGGCCCCGTCGTCTAGCGGCCCAGGACGCCGCCCTCTCAAGGCGGTAGCGCCGGTTCGAATCCGGTCGGGGCTACACCGCAGAACGGCCCGTCTCGCGCAATCGAGGCGGGCCGTTCGCTTTCCCGGGCGTCCCCGACTCCGGCTCCCGCCGCTCGCTGCCGCTGCCTTGCCTCGGGCTCCCGCTGGCGCTGCCCCGCCTGCTGGCCCTCCCGGCCCTCTGGCGGCCCGCCGAATCACTCGCCTCACGGAGCCGCTCGCGTCGCCGGCGCCCGGTCGGCCTGCGGGGCCAGCGGCTGCCGTGCGTCTCGGCCGGCCCCGACAGTGCGTCGCAGACGCTGTGGAGCTGATGTCGTAGATGACTCACCGGGTGCGCGGGCGTCGCGCGCGGCAGGCCGATCGCCCGTGATTCGTTCACGACATCAGCTTCACAGCGAACGTCACACCTGCCCGCCGGCCGCCCGGATGCACGTGCGGGCGCACCTGGACCGCCGGGGCCACCGCCGAGGGCTCCGAGACGGACCTCACCCGCGCCGAAGGGGGCAGGGCGGGGGTGGGGTCGATCCAGGGGGTCAGAGGCCGGAGAGGCGCTGGCCGGCGCGGACGACGGCCATGGCATGGCGTTCGCCGGGGCGTCGGCCCAGGCGCTCGATGGGGCCGGAGATGCTGACCGCGGCGATCACCCGGCCCGTGCGGTCGCGGATCGGCGCCGAGACGCTCGCCACACCCGCCTCCCGCTCGGCGACGCTCTGCGCCCAGCCTCGGCGGCGTACCTCGGCGAGGGTGCGGCCGGTGAACTTGGCGCGGGGCAGCAGCGGCATGACCGCCTCCGGAGGCTCCCAGGCGAGCAGGATCTGCGCCGCGGAACCCGCGGTCATCGGCAGCACCGAGCCGACCGGCACGGTGTCGCGCAGGCCGCTGGCCCGCTCGGCGGCGGCCACGCAGACCCGCTCGTCGGCGCGGCGCAGGTAGAGCTGGGCGCTCTCCCCGGTGGCGTCGCGCAGCGCGGCCAGCAGCGGCTCGGCGGCGGTCAGCAGCACGTCCGGGGCGGCGTTGGCCAGCTCGCCCAGCCGGGGCCCCGGACGCCAGCGCCCCTGGGTGTCCCGGACCAGCATGCGGTGGATCTCCAGTGCCTGCGCCAGCCGGTGCGCGGTGGCCCGGGGCAGCTTGGTGCGTTCGACGAGTTCGGCCAGGCTGGCGCCGTCGACACAGGCGGCCAGGATGACCACCGCCTTGTCGAGGACGCCGACACCGCTCATACTGTGTCCCACAAGCCGAAACTTACCTCCCAGAATTTAGGATGTCCAGATGGTGGGAGTCACTCAACCGAGGACCCTGGCCGAGAAGGTCTGGGACGCGCACGTGGTACGGACCGCCGAGGGTGAGCCGGACCTGCTCTACATCGACCTGCACCTGTTGCACGAGGTGACCAGCCCGCAGGCGTTCGACGGGCTGCGCCTGGCCGGTCGCCCGGTCCGCCGTCCCGACCTCACGCTCGCGACCGAGGACCACAACACCCCGACCGGGTACGACGACCCGAGCTTCACCTCGCGCCGAGGTGACCTGCTCACCATCGCGGACCCCACCTCGCGTACGCAGATCGAGACGTTGCGCCGCAACTGCGCCGAGTTCGGCCTCCGGCTGCACCCGCTGGGCGACGAGAACCAGGGCATCGTGCACGTCATCGGCCCGCAGCTGGGCGTCACCCAGCCCGGCATGACCATCGTCTGTGGCGACTCGCACACCGCCACCCACGGCGCCTTCGGTGCGCTGGCCTTCGGCATCGGCACCAGTGAGGTCGAACACGTGCTGGCCACCCAGACGCTGCCGCAGGCCCGGCCCCGCACCATGGCGGTCAACGTGACCGGGCAGCTCGGCCCCGGCGTCACCGCCAAGGACCTGGTCCTCGCGCTGATCGCCCAGGTCGGCACCGGCGGCGGGCGCGGGCACATCGTGGAGTACCGGGGCGAGGCGATCCGCGCGCTCTCCATGGAGGGGCGGATGACCGTCGCCAACATGTCCATCGAGTGGGGCGCCAAGGCCGGCCTGATCGCGCCGGACGAGACCACCTTCGCGTACCTCAAGGGGCGGCCGCACGCGCCCCAGGGCGCCGACTGGGACGCGGCGCTGGCCTACTGGCGCAGCCTGCCCACCGACGAGGGGGCCACCTTCGACGCCGAGGTCACCCTCGACGCCGGCCGGATCACCCCCTTCGTCACCTGGGGCACCAACCCGGGGCAGGGCGCGCCGCTCGGCTCGGCCGTGCCGGACCCGGAGGAGTTCGGCACCGACGCGGAGCGCACCGCCGCCCGCCGGGCGCTGGAGTACATGGCGCTGACGCCGGGTACGCCGCTGCGCGACCTCGCCGTCGACGTGGTCTTCGTCGGCTCCTGCACCAACGGGCGGCTGGAGGACCTCCGCGCCGCCGCCGACGTGCTGCGCGGACACCGGGTCGCCGACGGCGTACGCATGCTCGTGGTGCCCGGTTCCGCGGCCGTCCGGGAGGCGGCCGAGGCCGAGGGGCTGGACAAGGTCTTCGTCGACGCGGGCGCCGAGTGGCGCTTCGCCGGCTGCTCCATGTGCCTCGGGATGAACCCGGACACGCTCAAGCCCGGCCAGCGCTCGGCCTCGACCTCCAACCGCAACTTCGAGGGCCGTCAGGGCCGGGGAGGGCGCACCCACCTGGTGTCCCCGCCGGTCGCCGCCGCCACCGCGGTGGCCGGCCGGCTCGCCGCCCCCGCCGACCTGTAGAAGGGCAGCCGAGAGAGATGGACAAGTTCACCACCCACACCGGCACCGCCGTGCCGCTGCGCCGCTCCAACGTGGACACCGATCAGATCATCCCGGCGGTGTACCTCAAGCGGGTGACCCGAACCGGTTTCGCGGACGGGCTCTTCAGCGCGTGGCGGGAGGACCCCGCATTCGTGCTCAACGATCCGGCCCATTCCGGCGCGTCGATTCTCGTGGCCGGTCCGGAGTTCGGCACCGGATCATCGCGGGAGCACGCCGTCTGGGCGCTGCGGGACTGGGGCTTCCGTGCGGTGATCTCTCCCCGATTCGGTGACATCTTCCGGGGCAACGCCCTCAAGGAAGGCCTCCTTCCGGTGGAGCTGGAATTGAGTGCCGTCGAGGAGATCTGGGAGCGGGTGGAGTCCGAGCCGAGCGCCGAACTCACCGTCGATCTGGTCGCCCGCCAGGTCCGCCTCGGCCCGGCCAGCTGGTCGTTCCCCTTGGACGACCACAGCCGCTGGCGGCTGATGGAGGGCTTGGATGACATTGGACTCACCCTCCGGCACGCCGACCAGATCAGCGCGTACGAGGCGTCCCGGCCGTCGTTCAAGCCCGCTGTGGCATAGCCGTACGCCCGATCGTTCACCGTTTTTCGCCCCCGCCGGTACGCCCGGCGGGGGCGAATCCGTTACGACACAAGGGCTTTTTTCCACCGAATGTTTGTGTCCCGGCAGCACAGGGCATACCGTGCGCGCAGAATGGCTCGCGTCGAGTCAGTTGCACAATCGGGAGGAAGTCGTGAACAAGGCCGAGCTCATCGAGGCGCTCGCCGCTCGCCTGGGGGACCGCAAGACGGCGACGGCGGCGCTCGACGCGGTCATCGCCGAGGTCCAGGCGGCGGTCACCAAGGGCGAAAAGGTGGCGATCACCGGATTCGGAGCGTTCGAAAAGCGTGTCCGGGGTGCCCGAACAGCGCGCAACCCGCGTACCGGTGAGGCGGTGAAGGTCAAGAAGACATCCGTCCCGACCTTCCGCGCCGGCGCCGGATTCAAGGAAATGGTGGCCAGCGGAAAGGTGCCGAAGGCCGCCGCGCCGGCGAAGAAGACCACCACGGCCGCCGCCGCCAAGACCACCGGCGCCAAGGCGACCGGCGCGAAGGCGACCGGGGCCAAGGCGACCGGGGCCAAGGCCGCTGCCGCGAAGAAGACCACCGCCACGGCCGCCAAGAAGACCACCGCGACCAAGGCCACCGCGACCAAGGCCACCGCGACCAAGAAGGCCGCGCCGGCGAAGAAGACCGCCGGGGCCACCAAGTCCGCCACGGCCAAGAAGGCCCCGGCGAAGAAGACCACCGCCGCCAAGAGCACGGCGGCGAAGAAGGCCCCGGCGAAGAAGGCTCCGGCGAAGAAGGCCGCCGCCCGACGCTGACCTGCGCACGTACGCCCGGCAGGGGCGCCCACCGCACGGTGGGCGCCCCTGCTGCCGTCTGCCGGCGCCGGCCGCACCGTTGACCCGACGCCCGCCGGGTGCGCAGAATCGCCGCACCGCTCGGCGAGGAGGGGCTCGTGCGCCACCGCCACCGCACCACCGTCGTCACCGCTCTCGGCCTGGTCCTGCTGACCGACGTGCTGCGGGTCTTCCTGCCGTCGGTCATCACCATCTTCGGGCAGGCGGCGTCCACTCCGGCCGAGCTGCTGGGCGCCTTCGCGCTCGGCTGGTTCGTGCTCGCGCTCGGCACGCCGGCCCTGCTGCGCCGGGTCGGCACCCGGCCCGTCGCCCTCGTCGCCGCGGTGCTGCTGGCGGCGTCCCGGCTCGCCGTCACCGGCTTCCCCGGCGGGCGGGCTCAGCTCTGGCTCGCCACCGCCGGCCTGGTCGCCGGCCTCTGCTGGCTCGCCGCCGTGGCCGCCGGTGCGGACCGGCCGGTACCCGGACTGGCGCTCGGCCTGGCCGCCGCCGCGGCCCTGCACACCGTCTCCGACACCTACCGGTCGCTCTGGCTCGGTGGCGCGGAGGTCTGGGTGGTGGGCGTCGTGGTGG
Source organism: Micromonospora sp. URMC 105 (assembly GCF_051386295.1). Classification (NCBI taxonomy): domain Bacteria; kingdom Bacillati; phylum Actinomycetota; class Actinomycetes; order Micromonosporales; family Micromonosporaceae; genus Micromonospora; species Micromonospora sp. URMC 105. Next base: position 28,926 of record NZ_JBPQTL010000061.1, read on the forward strand.
CCGCACTCTTCCTGGGCGGACAGGTGGTGCCCGCGCCGCCCGCCGGCCCCGGCGGCGCCCGGGCCTGGCTGCTGGCCGGGCCGGCGCTGCTGCTCGCCGGCCTGGTGGCGCTCTCCCCGGCGGTGGCCCGTGCCGCGATGTCGTACCAATTCGGCCTGCTGGACTCGTCGCCCGCGCAGGGCGCGGGCGTGGCCGTCACGCCGCTGGCGGGGCCGGTGCCGATCGCGGTCGCGGTCTGCGGGTTCCTGCTCGCCGCGCTGTCGCCGCCACGCCGGCCGGTCCGGCGGTGGCTCGGCCCGGCGGCCCTGCTCGCCGGGGCCGTACTGATGGGCCTGGGCCGGGGGGAGCTGCTGCTGCCCGCGATCCTGCTCACGGCGGTCGGTCTCGGCGCCTGCCTGTCCTGGTGCGACGCGGCCGACGGCCGGTCGGGCGCCGGGCGCAGCGGCGGTCCGGCCGCGGGGGTGAGCAGCGCCGGGTCCCGGGCGGCCGGGCACGACGGCGAACCGGCGGGCACGGGCGAGGCGAGCCGGCGCGGGTACGCCGCGGTGGGCGGGATGCTGGTCTTCGCCGTCGCGGCGGTGCTCTACTACGCGGCCTACGACCTCGGCTACCCCAACCAGTGGGTGCCGGTGGCGGTGGCCGTGCTGACCGCTGCGGTCACGCTCTCCGCCGGGCCGGTGCCGGTGCGTACCGTGCCGTCGTCGCCCCCGGTGCGGACCGCCGGGTGGGCGGCCGCGCTGGCGTTGGCCGCCGCGCTGACCGCCGACGAGACGCTGGTGGCCGGCAACCGGGAGGGACCACCCGCGACAATCCGGGTGGTGGCCTACAACATCCGGATGGGCTTCGGCATCGAGGGCCGGTTCGACCCGGACGCCCTGGCGCGCGCCGTCGGCCGGGCCGACGTGGTGGTGCTGAGCGAGGTGGACCGGGGCTGGCTGCTCAACGGCGGGCACGACACCCTCGACCTGATGGCCGAGCGGCTGGACATGCCGTACGTCTTCGCTCCCGCGGCCGACCCGCTCTGGGGCGACGCCGTGCTCAGCCGCTGGCCGCTCGCGGCGGCCCGGACCCGGCGGCTGCCGGCGGTGGGCGCGCCCACCGGAGCGCAGGCGCTCGGGGTCACCGTGGACCTCGGTGCCGGCGTACGCGTCGCGGTGGTCGCCACCCACCTGCAACCGCCGCCCGGGCAGGAGCCGGTGGTCCAGGCCCGCGCGGTGGCCGCGTTCGCCCTCGGGTACGCCGCCGGCCGGCCGCTGGTGGTGGCCGGCGACCTGAACACCGAGCCCGGGGACGCCGGCTTCGCCGAGTTCACCCGCGCCGGCCTGGTGGACGCCCTCGCGGCGGCCCGGCCGTTGCCCACCAGCCCCGCCGACGACCCGCGCGCCCAGATCGACCACGTCCTGGTCTCGCCCGGCCTCACCGGCGCCGACGCCGTCGCGCCGCGCGGCACCGCCAGCGACCACCTGCCGGTCGCGGTGACCCTCACCCTGCCCGCGACCTGACCAGGAGACGGCGACCGGCTGACCGCCGCCGGTTGCGGGTCAGAGCCGGTCGGCGGCGACCAGCCGGTCGGCGGCGAAGGCGAGCAGCCAGCCGCCGCCCTTCGGGGTGGTGTAGTCGTCCGGCCGCCCGGTCAACCGTTCCAGCGCTCCCGGGATCACCTTGCCCTGGCTGCACACCGCCACCGGCTCGCCGGCCGCGGCCAGCTCCGCCAGCCGGCCGGCGGCGGCCAGCGCGCACTCCTCGCCCAGCTGACCCGGTCGCGGCTCGTCCAGATCGCCGTGCACCTCGATCGGCAGGTCGAGCAGGGCCGCGGTCGGGTCGAGGGTCTGCACGCACCGGCGCGCGGAGGCCGACAGCAGCCGGGTGGGGCGCAGCAGCGCCACCAGTGGAGCCAGCGCCTCGGCCTGGGCCCGGCCGGCGGCGTCCAGCGGACGCCCGTCGTCCGGTCCGGACCAGGTGGCCCGCTTCCCGGCGTGCGCGTGCCGGACCAGCGCGATCGTCGCGGTGACCCGGGGCAGCGCGGCGAACGCGGCCAGCACCTCGGCGTCGTGCGGGTAGCTGACCAGCCGCACCGCCTCGTCGACGCCGAGCCAGCGCACCGCGTCGACCTCGGTGTCGGGCTGGAAGCCGCCCTCGCCGACCGCCCGCATCGACCAGTAGTCGACCGTCTTCGGCCGGCCCTCGCTGCGGTAGTGCACGGTGGGGAGCCGGATCTGCGGCACGGCCCGGACGTCGGTCTCCTCGGCCACCTCGCGGACGGCGGCCAGCAGCGGGTGCTCGCCGTGCTCCAGCTTGCCCTTGGGCAGCGACCAGTCGCCGTAGCGGGGCCGGTGCACCAGGCAGACCCGTACGCCCCCGTCGGAGTCCGGCTGCCAGGCCACCCCGCCGGCCGCCCGGATGCCGCCCGGTTGCTCCTGCGCCATCTGGTCACCCTACGTCCGGGCGAGCAGCCGTACGGGCCGCTCGGGGCCGTCCGGTGGCACCGCGCCGAGGGGCCGTACCCGTGCCGGCACCCCGGTTCCCGGTCAGCCGGCGGTGCCGCCCACCCGGCGCAGCAGCAGTTCCTGCAGGTCGGTCAGGGGTTCCTCGGGGGTGCCGGTGCGGCGGGTCCAGGTGCCGTCGCCGGCCAGCTCGAATCCCTCCACCTCGGGGCTGAACGCGGCGGCCAGCACGTGGTCGAGTTCGGCCCGGGCGACCGGGTCGCTCACCTGCACCAGGGCCTCCACCCGCCGGTCCAGGTTGCGGTGCATCAGGTCGGCCGAGCCCATCCAGAACTCCGCGTCGCCGTTGTTGCCGAACCGGAAGATCCGCGAGTGCTCCAGGAAGCGGCCGAGGATCGAGCGGACCCGGATGTTCTCCGACAGCCCCGGCACCCCGGGCCGCAGCGTGCACATGCCCCGGATCAGCAGGTCGACGTGGACACCGGCCCGGGACGCCCGGTAGAGCGCGTCGGTGATCTCCTCGTCGACCAGCGCGTTCACCTTGAACTGAACCAGCCCCGGCATGCCGAGGCGGACGTGGGCGATCTCCCGCTCGATCCGCTCGATCAGGCCGCTGCGGATGCCCTGCGGCGCCACCAGCAGCCGCCGGTACGCGGTCTGCCGGCTGTAGCCGGTCAGCACGTTGAACAGGTCGGTCAGGTCGGCGCCGATCTCCGGGTCGGCGGTGAGCACCCCGAAGTCCTCGTAGAGGCGGGCGGTCTTCGGGTGGTAGTTGCCGGTGCCGATGTGGCAGTAGCGGCGGATCTGGTTGCCCTCCTGGCGGACCACCAGCGCGGTCTTGCAGTGCGTCTTGAGGCCCACCAGGCCGTAGACGACGTGGCAGCCGGCCCGCTCCAGGGTGCGCGCCCAGCCGATGTTGGCCACCTCGTCGAAGCGCGCCTTCAGCTCCACCAGCACCACCACCTGCTTGCCGGCGGCGGCCGCGTCGACCAGCGCGTCGACGATGGGGGAGTCGCCGCTGGTGCGGTAGAGGGTCTGCTTGATGGCGAGCACGTTCGGGTCGGCGGCGGCCTGCTCGACGAAGCGCTGCACGCTGGTGGCGAACGAGTGGTACGGGTGGTGCACCAGCACGTCGCCGTCGCGCAGGGTGGCGAAGACGCTGCGCGGCACCTCGCCCTCGGCGAGCCGGGGGTGGGTGGCCGGTACGAACGGCGGGTCCTTCAGGTCGGGCCGGTCGGCCTCGCCGTAGAGCTGCCAGAGCGACGAGAGGTCCAGCAGCCCGGGCACCCGGAGCACGTCCTGGGAGTCCATGTCCAGTTCCCGGACCAGCAGCTCCAGCATGTGGTCGGAGATGGAGGCGGCGACCTCCAGGCGTACCGGCGGGCCGAAGCGGCGCCGGGCCAGTTCCCGCTCCAGCGCCTGGAGCAGGTCCTCGTCGCGGTCCTCGTCGACCTCCACCTCGGCGTTGCGGGTGACCCGGAACAGGTGGCACTCGACCACCTGCATGCCGGAGAAGAGCTGCCCCAGGTGCACCGAGATGAGCTCCTCGACGGGCAGTACCCGCAGCCCGGGCTGGTCCCGGGCGACCCGGACGAACCGCGGCACGTTGTTGGGCACCTTGACCCGGGCGAAGAGCTCCGAGCCGCCGTCCGGGTCGCGGACCGCCACCGCCAGGTTCAGCGACCGGCCGGAGATGTACGGGAACGGGTGCGCCGGGTCGACGGCGAGCGGGGTGAGCACCGGGAAGATGTGCTCCCGGAAGTAGGTGCGCAGCCGTTCCCGCTCCGCGTCGTCCAGCTCCGCCCAGCGCAGGATGCGGATGTCCTCGGCGGCCAGTTTGGGCAGCACGTCCTCGACGAAGCAGGCGGCGTGCCGGCCGACCAGCTCGGCGGTCCGTTCGGTGATCAGCTCGAGCTGGGTGCGCAGCGGCAGCCGGTCCCCGCCGCGCACCGGCAGGCCGGCGGAGAGGCGGCGCTTCAGCCCGGCGACCCGCACCATGTAGAACTCGTCGAGGTTGCCGGCGAAGATGGCGAGGAACTTCGCCCGTTCCAGCAGCGGGGTGCGCGGGTCCTCGGCGAGCGTCAGCACCCGGGCGTTGAAGTCGAGCCAGGACAGTTCCCGGTTGAGGAACCGGTCCTCCGGCAGCGGCGCGACCGCCGGCGGCTCGCCGTCCGGCCCCGTCGGTGGGGCGGGCCGCTCACCCGCGTCCAGCACCTCGTCCAGCCCGGCGGAGGCGCCGGCGGCGCTGGCGCCGGGGGAGTCGGGCGCGGTCGCGACGGTCTCCTCGGGAGCGCGGGTGCCGCCGCGGCGGCGGGCGGCGCGGCGGGGACCGGCTGCCGCTGCGCACCCAGCTCGAGCTGATC
>NZ_JBPQTL010000062.1:0-31930 GCF_051386295.1 Micromonospora sp. URMC 105
CGACTGGATCGCCACCCGCGGCTACGCCACCGCCTCCTGACCCACACCACGACGAAGGGCCGGCCCCCACCACGGGGGCCGGCCCTTCCGTCATACCTGGGTCAGTCCTCGGCCAGTACGGCGAGGATGCCCTCGCCGTACTTCGCCAGCTTGTTCTCGCCGACGCCGTTGATCTGGGACAGCCCCGCCAGTGAGGTGGGCGCCTCGGTGGCGATCTGCCGCAGCGTGGCGTCGTGGAAGATCACGTAGGCCGGCACGCCCTGCTCCTTGGCGGTGGCCGCCCGCCAGGCGCGCAGCCGCTCGAAGACCGACGCCGCCGCCGGGGTCAGGTCGGCGACGACGGTGGCCGCGCCCCGGGGCTTCGCGGACCGGCCGGACACCGGCCGCTCCGGCTCGCGGCGCATGGTCACCGTGCGGCGGCGGCCCAGCACCTCCGCGCTGGCCTCGGTCAGCGCCAGGGTGCCATAGTCGCCCTCGACGGCGAGCAGCCCCTCGGCGAGCAGTTGCCGGACCACCCCGCGCCACTCGGCCTCCCGCAGCTCGGTGCCGATGCCGAAGGTGCTGAGCGAGTCGTGGCCGTACTGGGTGATCTTGTCGGTCTGCTTGCCGAGCAGGATGTCGACGCAGTGCCCGGCGCCGAAGCGCTGGTTGCGCTCCCGGTCCAGCCGGAACACCGTGGACAGCAGCTTCTGCGCCGGCACGGTGCCGTCCCAGGTCTCCGGCGGGGTCAGGCAGGTGTCGCAGTTGCCGCAGCCGGCCGCGCCGGTCTGGCCGAAGTATTCGAGCAGCTGCACCCGGCGGCAGCGGACCGTCTCGCAGAGGGCCAGCATCGCGTCGAGGTGGGCGGCGAGGTTGCGCCGGTGGGCCAGGTCGCCCTCCGACGTCTCGATCATCTTGCGCTGCTGCACCACGTCCTGGAGGCCGTACGCCAGCCAGGCGGTCGACGGCAGCCCGTCCCGCCCGGCGCGCCCGGTCTCCTGGTAGTAGCCCTCCACCGACTTCGGCAGGTCGAGGTGGGCGACGAACCGGACGTCCGGCTTGTCGATGCCCATCCCGAAGGCGATGGTCGCCACCATCACCAGGCCGTCCTCGCGCAGGAAACGCTGCTGGTTGGCGGCGCGGGTGGCCGCGTCCAGGCCCGCGTGGTACGGCAGCGCGGCCACCCCGTTGGCGACCAGGAACTCGGCGGTCTTCTCCACCGACGCCCGGGACAGGCAGTAGACGATGCCCGCGTCGCCCGGGTGCTCGTCGCGCAGCAGGCTGAGCAACTGCTTGCGCGGCTCCTTCTTCGGCACGATCCGGTACTGGATGTTGGGCCGGTCGAAGCTGGCCACGAAGTGCCGCGCGTCGGTGAGCTTGAGCCGGCTGGCGATCTCCGCGCGGGTGGCGCTGGTCGCGGTGGCGGTGAGTGCGATCCGGGGCACCGCCGGCCACCGCTCGTGCAGCATCGACAGGGCCAGGTAGTCGGGGCGGAAGTCGTGCCCCCACTGCGAGACGCAGTGCGCCTCGTCGATGGCGAACAGGGCGATCCGGCCCCGGTCGAGCAGCCCGAGGGTGGCCCGGGAACCCAGCGCCTCCGGGGCGAGGTAGAGCAGGTCCAGCTCGCCGGCGACGAACGCCTTCTCGACCTGGCGGCGAGCTTCGAGGTCCTGGGTCGAGTTGAGGAATCCGGCCCGGACGCCGACCGCGGTCAGCGCGTCGACCTGGTCCTGCATCAGCGCGATCAGCGGCGAGACGACCACCGCCACGCCCTCACGGACCAGGGCGGGGATCTGGTAGCACAGCGACTTGCCGCCGCCGGTGGGCATCAGCACCAGCGCGTCGCCGCCGGCCACCACGTGGTCGATGACCTCCCGCTGGAAGCCGCGGAAGGCGTCGTAGCCGAAGACCCGGCGGAGCACCCGCAGCGCGTCCTCGGTGCGCAGGTCGGTGGGGGAGGTCATCCGCGGAGTCTACGAGCCCGCGCCGACAACCGGCCGCCGCCGACCCGCCGCGGGAATACCGGCCCGGCCGCCGCCGCTTCCCGAAATGGCCGGCCGGGTCGACACCGGGACCGCTCGGACGGGCGGGAACCGATCGACGCCGCCCGGCGGGATAGAGTCGCTGATCGACCATGCGTGTCCGGGACGAACCGGGCGCGACACGGCTGGGGGGTAGCGGTGAGCGAGGTGCGGACGGCCGACGGGTACGCCCCGGACGGCGGCGCGGCGACGGCGGAGGCGGACACCACACTGGTGGTGGTCACCGGGCTGTCCGGTGGCGGCCGCAGCACGGTCGCCCGGGCGCTGGAGAACGTCGGCTACTACGTGGTGGACAACCTGCCCCAGGCGCTGATGCTGGACATGGCCGAGCTGGCGGTCAAGGCCGGCGGCGCGGCCCGGCGTACCGCGATGGTGCTCGACGTGCGCTCGCGCGCCTTCTCCACCGACCTGGCCGGGGCGATCCGGGAGCTGCGGGACCGGGGCTTCTCACCCCGCGTGGTCTTCGTCGACGCCGACGACGAGGTGCTGATCCGCCGGTTCGAGAGCGTCCGGCGCTCGCACCCGTTGCAGGGCGAGGGGCGGCTGGCCGACGGCATCGCCGTGGAGCGCGGCCTGCTGGAGGAGGCTCGCGAACAGGCGGATGTGATCATCGACACCAGCCACCTGAACGTCAATCAGCTCCGTCGCCGCATCGAGGAGCTCTTCGGCGCCGAGGACGCCCGCCGGCTGCGGGTCACCGTCATCTCCTTCGGCTTCAAGTACGGCCTGCCGCCGGACGCCGACTTCGTGCTCGACGCCCGGTTCCTGCCCAACCCGTACTGGGTGCCGGAGCTGCGCGAGCACACCGGCCGGGAGGAGGCGGTCAGCGCGTACGTGCTGGGCCAGGAGGGCGCGGACGCCTTCGTCTCCGGGTACGCGGAGCTGGTCAACGCCACCACCGGCGGGTTCGAGCGGGAGGGCAAGCGCTACCTGACCGTGGCGGTCGGCTGCACCGGGGGCAAGCACCGCAGCGTGGCCATCGCCGAGGAACTGGCCGGCCGGCTGCGCCAGTCGGGTCTCGCCGCCAACGCGCAGCATCGGGACCTGGGGCGGGAATGACGGCGGCGAAGGTGGTGGCCTTCGGCGGGGGGCACGGGCTCTCCGCCTCGCTGCGCGCGTTGCGGCACTGCACCGGCGACCTCGATCTGGACATCACCGCGGTGGTCACCGTCGGCGACGACGGCGGCTCCAGCGGCCGGCTGCGCGCCGAGCGGGGTGGGCTGCCCCCGGGTGACCTGCGGCAGGCCCTCGTCGCGCTGGCCGGTGACCATCCGGCCACCCGGCGCAGCGCCGGGCTCTTCCAGCACCGGTTCGCCGGCGACTCCGGCGACGGCCTGGCCGGGCACGCGGTGGGCAACCTGGTGCTCTGCGGCCTGATGGAGCAGCTCGGCGACCCGGTGGCCGCGCTGGAGCATGCCGCGGCGATGCTCGGCGCGGTCGGGCGGGTGCTGCCGATGTCCCGCCAGCCGGTGGGCATCGAGGCGCGGGTGCGCGGTGCCGACCCGGACCGCCCCGACGAGGTTTGCACGGTGCGCGGCCAGCACCAGGTGGCGGTGACCACCGGCCGGGTGGAGTCGCTGCGGCTCACCCCGACCGCGCCGGACGCCTGCGCCGAGGCGGTCGCCGCGGTGGGCGAGGCGGACTGGCTGATCTTCGGGCCGGGCAGCTGGTATACCAGCGTGCTGCCGCACCTGCTGGTGCCGGGGCTGGCCGCCGCGATCGTGGCCAGCCCGGCCCGCCGGCTGGTCACCCTCAACCTGGCGGCCGAGAAGGAGACCCTCGGTCTCTCCGTCGCCGACCACCTGGCCGCCCTGCACTCGTACCTGCCGCAGCTCACCGTGGACTTCGTGCTGGCCGATTCCAAGGCGGTGGGTGATCCCGAACCGGCCGGACGTGCGGCAGAATCGCTGGGTGCCCGGCTGGTGCTCGCCCCGGTCGCCGTCACCGACGGCTCTCCCCGTCATGATCCGGCCGCGCTGGGCGCCGCGTTGGTGCCTGTCCTGGGCGCCGCTCGTTAAGCACGTACGTAATCACCGGCGACACGCCGGTACCGGTCCGTGGAGGGGCGCAGAATGGCGATGACGGCCGCGGTCAAGGACGAGCTGAGTCGGGTCGACGTGCCCAAGCCCTGCTGCCGGCGGGCGGAGATGGCCGCGCTGCTGCGCTTCGCCGGCGGGCTGCACATCGTCTCCGGCCGCGTGGTGGTGGAGGCCGAGCTGGACACCGGGGCGGTGGCCCGGCGGCTGCGCCGGGAGATCGCCGAGGTGTACGGCTATCCCAGTGAGATCCACGTGCTCGCCTCCGGCGGGTTGCGCAAGGGCAGCCACTTCATCGTGCGGGTGGTCAAGGACGGCGAGGCGCTGGCCCGGCAGACCGGCCTGCTCGACGTACGCGGCCGCCCGGTGCGCGGCCTGCCGCCGCACGTGGTGGCGGCGAACGTGTGCTGCGCGGTCTCCGCCTGGCGGGGCGCGTTCATGGCGCACGGCTCGCTGACCGAGCCGGGCCGCTCCAGCGCGCTGGAGATCACCTGCCCGGGTCCGGAGTCCGCGCTGGCCCTGGTCGGCGCGGCCCGCCGGATCGGCATCACCGCCAAGAACCGCGAGGTGCGCGGCGTGGACCGGGTGGTGGTCAAGGACGGCGACGCGATCGCCGCGCTGCTCACCCGGATCGGCGCCCACTCCAGCGTGCTGGCCTGGGAGGAGCGCCGGGTCCGCCGCGAGGTCCGGGCCACCGCCAACCGGCTGGCCAACTTCGACGACGCCAACCTGCGCCGCTCGGCCCGCGCCGCGGTGGCCGCCGCCGCCCGGGTGACCCGGGCGCTGGAGATCCTGGCCGACGACGCTCCCAACCACCTGACCGACGCCGGGCGGCTGCGCCTGGAGCACCGGCAGGCCTCGCTGGAGGAGCTCGGCGCGCTGGCCGAGCCGCCGCTGACCAAGGACGCCATCGCCGGGCGGATCCGCCGGCTGCTGGCGCTGGCCGACAAGCGGGCCCGCGACCTGGGCATCCCGGATACGGAAGCGGCCGTCACGCCCGAGATGCTCGTGGTCTGATAGGACGGTGGGGCTGCGCGACTTCAGCGAGCGCAGCCGGCGAAGTATCAGCCTGGGCGCCTCGGCCTCGCGTCGTCGTGGCGCGCGGCGTCCCGGACGACGCGAGGAGGGTCACCACCCGCCGCAGCGGGACGCGGCACGCTCGGATAGGGTCGCTGCGTACGGCAAGGGGGCCGGCACAGGCACTCCTCGCCGTGCTCACCGCCTCCGGCGGTCTAGGTCTTCACGGACCGCGGCGGGGTGGCCGAGATGAACCGTCAACGGCCGGCTCCAACGGTCGGCGCACACACCTCCGCCGGTCCGGGTCTTACGCCGGCGGACCAGAACGCGAGGAGATGGGACCTGTGACCATCCGGGTTGGCATCAACGGCTTCGGCCGGATCGGCCGTAACTTCTTCCGGGCAGTGCTGGCGTCCGGCGCTGACATCGAGGTGGTGGCGGTCAACGACCTGACCGACAACGCGACCCTCGCCCACCTGCTCAAGTACGACAGCATCCTGGGTCGCCTCCCGCACGAGGTGAAGGCCACCGCCGACGAGATCACCGTGGGCGGCAAGACCATCAAGGCGTACGCCGAGAAGGACCCGGCGGCGCTGCCGTGGGGCGACGTCGGCGCGGACGTCATCATCGAGTCCACCGGCTTCTTCACCGACGCCACCAAGGCCAAGGCGCACGTCGACGGCGGGGCCAAGAAGGTCATCATCTCCGCTCCGGCGAAGAACGAGGACGTCACGGTCGTCATGGGCGTCAACCACGACCAGTACGACCCGGCCAAGCACACCATCATCTCCAACGCGTCCTGCACCACCAACTGCCTCGCCCCGATGGCGAAGGTCCTGCACGACACGTTCGGCATCCAGCACGGTCTGATGACGACGATCCACGCGTACACCCAGGACCAGAACCTGCAGGACGCGCCGCACAAGGACCTGCGCCGGGCCCGGGCCGCCGCGCTGAACATCGTTCCCACCTCGACCGGCGCCGCCAAGGCGATCGGCCTGGTGCTGCCGGAGCTGAAGGGCAAGCTGGACGGCTACGCGCTGCGGGTGCCGATCCCGACCGGCTCGACCACCGACCTGACCGTCAACGTCGGCCGGGAGACCACGGTGGACGAGGTCAACGCCGCGCTGAAGGCCGCCGCCGAGGGCCCGCTCAAGGGCATCCTGGTCTACAACGAGGACCCGATCGTCTCCTCGGACATCGTCACCGACCCGGCGTCCTGCATCTTCGACGCGCCGCTGACCAAGGTCGTCGGCAACCAGGTGAAGGTCGTCGGCTGGTACGACAACGAGTGGGGCTACTCCAACCGCCTCGTCGACCTGGTCAAGCTGGTGGGTTCCTCGCTGTGAGCATCCGCAACCTCGACGACCTGCTCGCCGAGGGGGTGTCGGGTCGGCGCGTACTGGTGCGCGCCGACCTGAACGTCCCGCTCGACAAGCAGACCGGTGAGATCACCGATCATAATTCCGCCTCCGCGCCGCAAGGCGGCACTCCGGACGGAATGAGGATCGCCGACGACGGCCGCATCCGCGCGGTCCTGCCGACCCTGGGCGCGCTGGTCTCCGCCGGCGCCAAGGTGGTCGTCTGCTCGCACCTGGGCCGCCCGAAGGGCGCGCCGGACCCGCAGTTCAGCCTCCGTCCGGTCGCCGGTCGCCTCGGCGAGCTGCTCGACGCGCCGGTGCACTTCGCCGAGGACACCGTGGGCGACTCGGCCCGGTCCACCGTGGAGGCGCTGGCCGACGGCCAGGTCGCCCTGCTGGAGAACCTCCGGTTCAACAAGGGGGAGACCAGCAAGGACGACGCCGAGCGGGGTGCGTTCGCCGACCAGCTCGCCGCCTTCGGCGAGGCGTACGTCGACGACGCGTTCGGCGCGGTGCACCGCAAGCACGCCAGCGTCTTCGACGTGCCGGCCCGGCTGCCGCACGTCGCCGGCCGGCTGGTGCTGCGCGAGGTGGAGGTGCTCTCCACGCTGACCGGCGCCCCGGAGCGCCCGTACGTGGTGGTGCTCGGCGGCTCGAAGGTCTCCGACAAGCTGGCGGTCATCGAGGCGCTGCTGCCGACGGTCGACCGGCTGCTCATCGGCGGCGGGATGTGCTTCACCTTCCTCAAGGCCCAGGGCCACGAGGTGGGCAGCTCGCTGCTCGAGCAGGAGATGGTCGAGACCTGCCGCAACCTGATGGAGCGTTCCGGCGGGAAGATCCTGCTCCCGGTCGACGTGGTGGCCGCGGACGCGTTCGCCCCGGACGCCGCGCACGACACCGTGCCGGCCGACGGCATCCCGAGCAAGCGGGTCGGGCTGGACATCGGCCCGGAGACGGTGGCCGGCTTCGCCGCCGCGCTCAAGGGCGCGAAGACGATCTTCTGGAACGGCCCGATGGGTGTGTTCGAGATGGCGGCCTTCGCCAACGGCACCCGGGGGGTCGCCGAGGCGATCGCCAAGTCCGGCGCGTTCACGGTGGTCGGTGGCGGCGACTCCGCCGCGGCGGTGCGGGCCCTCGGGCTCGACGACTCCGCGTTCGACCACATCTCCACCGGCGGTGGCGCCTCCCTGGAGTACCTGGAGGGCAAGACCCTCCCCGGCATCGCGGCTCTGGAGAACTGATGGCGAGCGTCACCCGCCGGCCGCTGATGGCCGGCAACTGGAAGATGAACCTGAACCACCTCGAGGCCAACCTGCTGGTGCAGAAGCTGGCCGCGAGCCTCACCGAGAAGCAGCTCACCGACGTCGAGACGGTGGTCCTGCCGCCCTTCACCGACCTGCGCACCGTGCAGACCGCGGTGGACGGCGACAAGCTGCTGATCGGCTACGGCGCGCAGGACCTGTCGCCGTACCAGTCGGGCGCCTACACCGGGGACGTCGCCGGGCCGATGCTGGCCAAGCTGGGCTGCACGTACGTGGTGGTGGGGCACTCCGAGCGGCGCGCCTACCACTACGAGGACGACGCGATCGTCAACGCCAAGGTGGCGGCGGCGCTGGCCAACGGGCTCACCCCGATCCTCTGCATCGGTGAGGGCCTGGAGATCCGCGAGCAGCTGCGGCACGTGACGCACTGCTGCGACCAGCTCGACGGCGCCCTGCGGGGGCTCACCGCCGAGCAGGTGGCCAAGGTCGTCGTGGCGTACGAGCCGGTCTGGGCGATCGGCACCGGCAAGACCGCCACGCCGGAGGACGCCCAGGAGGTCTGCGGCGAGGTCCGCAAGCGGCTGGTCGAGACCTTCGACCAGGGCACGGCGGACCAGGTCCGGATCCTCTACGGCGGGTCGGTCAAGTCCTCGAACGTGGCCGCGATCATGGCGCAGCCGGACGTGGACGGGGCCCTGGTCGGCGGCGCCAGCCTGGACGCCGAGGAGTTCGCGAAGATCTGCCGGTTCCCGGAGCACACCGCCCGCTGATCGCTCGCTATCCTTGACTCCGCCCGTCCACCGGTCGGTGCCACCGTGCCCGATCTGTCCGGGCGAGGATCGTAACGAGAGGACTGACCCCAGCCATGCCGATCTGGTTCGCATACACGTTGATCGTGTTGCTGGTCATCACGAGCGTTCTGCTCACCATGCTGATCCTGCTGCACCGGGGTAAGGGCGGCGGGCTGTCGAGCATGTTCGGCGGCGGCGTCAGCTCCAGCCTGGCCGGCTCGTCGGTGGCCGAGAAGAACCTGGACCGCTACACCGTCCTGGTGAGCATCATCTGGTTCGCCTGCATCGTGGGGCTCGGCCTCTGGCTCAAGCTCCAGCTCAACACCGGGGCCTGATCCGGTCGGAGTCTCGGCGTACAATCTGCGCGCGGTCCGTTACGGACCGCGCGCAGTTCGTTGTGCACCGCCTCGCCGCCGCCCGCCCCCTCCCGGGCGACGGTCCCTCCGACGACAGGAGCGAGCAGCCGTGCCCAGTGGCAACGTCATCCGTGGCTCACGGATCGGGTCCGCCCCGGAACGCCCCGCCGAGCGCTACGAGCCCGCACCCCGCCAGCCGGTGACCTACTGGTGCCGCAACGGGCACGCCACCGAGATCAGGATGGCGGTGGACGCCGAGGCGCCCTCGCTCTGGGACTGTCCCCGCTGCGGGTTGCCCGCCGGCCGGGACGCGGAGAACCCGCCCGGCCGGACCCGCCCCGAGCCCTACAAGACCCACCTGGCGTACGTGAAGGAGCGGCGCAGCGAGGAGGAGGGGGAGGCCATCCTGGCCGAGGCCCTCGCCGCCCTGCGCCGCCGTCGCGGCCGGGAGTGACACGGCGGAGCCCCGGCCCCCACCGGGGCCGGGGCTCCTCGTTCGTCGTTCAGCGCAGGCTGCGCAGCCGCGGCGGCACGTCGGCCGCCGCCGACCGGTCCAGCAGCCAGAGGGTACGCGCGACGCCCTGCACGCCCGCGGCCGGCAGCTGCACCGACCCCGCCCCGGCCAGCGCCATGCCGACCGCGCGGGCTTTGTCGGCGCCGCTTGCCACCAGCCAGACCTCCTCGGCGGTGTTGATCGTCGGCAGGGTGAGCGTGGTCCGTACCGGCGGCGGCTTCGGGCTGCCCCGCACCGCGCTGACCGGCCGGTTGTCGTAGTGCACCGGGTGCTCGGGGAAGACCGACGCCACGTGCCCGTCCTCGCCGACGCCGAGCATCAGCACGTCGAAGTGGGGGAGCGCGGCGTGCCCCGGCCGGGTGGCCCGGGCCAGCTCCTCGGCGTACGCGGCGGCCGCCGCCTCCGGGTCGGCGCCGAGCGGGCCGTCGGAGGCCGGCATGGGGTGCACCCGCGCCGGGTCCAGCGGCACCGCGTCCAGCAGCGCCGCCCGGGCCTGCGTCTCGTTGCGCTCCGGGTCACCGGCGGGCAGGAACCGCTCGTCGCCCCACCAGACGTCGACGCGGGACCAGTCGACCGCGTCCCGGGCGGGCAGCGCGCCCACCGCTCGGTACACCGCCGCCGCGATCCGCCCGCCGGTCAGCACCATCGACGCCTGACCCCGGTCCGCCTGCGCGTCGAGCAGCTTCACCACCAGCCGGGCCGCCACCGCCTGCGCCAGCAGGTCGGCGTCGGCGTGTACGGCGACACTCGCCTCACTCATGTTGTGCCTTCGTCTCCCGACCGCTCTCGCGCGGTCCGTGTTCGTCGTGCCCGGGGGGCCGGTCGGCCCGTCCGTCGCGTCCCTGCCGTGCCGGGGCGGGCCCGCTGCGGCCCGCCCCGCGGCGACGCGGTCAGGGGGTGGCGCTGGTGCCGGCGTGCGCGGTGACTCCGGCCTCGGCCCGCTGGGCGGTGGCCGGGTCCTTCCAGACGTGTACCCGGCCGGCGGGCCGCTGGTCCAGCCCGGTGATGCCGGCCGCCGTGCCGAGCGCCTCGGCGTAGACCTGGTCGGCGTCGAGCCGGCGCAGCTCCTCGGCCAGCTCGTCACCGAGCGGGCGGCGGACCAGCGGCAGCGTCCGGTCCTCCTGGCCGCTGCGCCGGAACACCGCCACGCTGTCGTTGCGGGTGAGCGTCAGCTCGTCGCCGTTGGCGCAGCGCAACTGCACCTCGCGCATGCGGGGGAACTCGTCGGTGTGCTCCCACACCGGCTCGATGCCGAGCCGGGCCGCCAGCCAGCCGCGCATCAGCGCCGCGGTCGGGTCGGTGCGCGGCGCGACCACCGTCGCCTCGGTGACCCGGGCCTCGATGGTGTCGAACGCCCCGGCGACCAGGGTGCGCCACGGGGTGATCCGGGTCCACGCCAGGTCGGTGTCGCCGGGGGCGTAGTCCTGGGCCCGCCGGCGCAGCGCCTCGATCGGGTCGACCGCCTGGGCGGCGTCGGTGATCCGCCGGTCGGCGACCACGCCGAGGAAGTCGGTGGCGATCTCCGCCGGCGGATCGGCGTGCCACCAGGTCACCACCGGGACGTCCGGCACCAGCAGCGGCATCACCACGGACTCGGCGTGCAGGGCCAGCCGGCCGTACATCCGGGTCACCACCGCCTCGCACGGGCCGAGCCGCCCGCCGACCACGATTTCCGCGTCCAGCCGGTTGCGCTCCCGCTCCACGTCGGTGCGCACCACCACGAGCAGCCGGCACGGGTGGGCGGCGGCGGCGATGGTCGCCGCCGCCTCCGCCTCGCGGACCCGCTTCTCGTCCACCACCACGATGAGGGTCAGCGCCATGCCGCTGGCCACCCCACCCGCACTGCGCCGCTCGGCGGCGAGTGCCTTGACCACCTCGTTACCGGTGGTGTCCCACAGGCCGATCACTGGAGCCTCCCGGTCCGCTCGCCGTGCACGCGCACGCCGCTGTCTCCGCCTACCCGCGCGCTCATGCCCGCCGCCAGGCGCGGCCCTCGCGCGCCAGCATCTCGTCGGCCGCCCGGGGTCCCCACTCACCGGCCCGGTACGGCTCCGGGGTGGTGCCCTCCCAGGCGTGCTCCAGCGGGTCCACCACCTGCCAGCTCTGCTCCACCTCGGCGGCGTCCGGGAAGAGCGTCCGGTCGCCGATCAGCACGTCCAGCACCAGCCGCTCGTACGCCTCGGGGCTGGACTCGGTGAACGCCTCGCCGTACTGGAAGTCCATCGCGATGTCCCGGACCTCCATGGTGGTGCCCGGCACCTTGGAGCCGAACTTCAGCACCACGCCCTCGTCCGGCTGCACCCGGATGACGAGCTGGTTGGGGCCGAGCGACTCCATGTCGGCCGCGTTGAACGGCAGGTGCGGCGCCTTCTTGAACACGACCGCCACCTCGGTGACCCGGCGGGGCAGCCGCTTGCCGGCCCGGATGTAGAACGGCACCCCCGCCCAGCGGCGGTTCTGAATGCCCAGCTGCACGGCGACGTACGTCTCGGTGGTCGAGTCCGCCGGGACGCCCTCCTCCTCCAGGTAGCCGACGGCGCGTTCGCCGCCGACCCAGCCGGGCAGGTACTGCCCGCGCACGGTGCCCCGGGAGATGTCCTCCGGCAGGGTGATCGCCTTGAGCACCTTGAGCTTCTCGGTGCGGATCTCGTCGGCGTCGAAGCTGGTCGGTTCCTCCATCGCCACCAGGGCGAGCAGCTGCAGGAGGTGGTTCTGGAGCACGTCCCGGGCGGTGCCGACGGAGTCGTAGAACGCCGCCCGGGTGCCGATCCCGACGTCCTCGGCCATGGTGATCTGCACCGAGTCGACGTACCGGGAGTTCCACAGCGGCTCGAAGAGGTTGTTGGCGAACCGCAGGGCGAGGATGTTCTGGACCGTCTCCTTGCCCAGGTAGTGGTCGATCCGGAAGACATCCTGGCTGGTGAAGACGTCGTCGACCAGGTCGTTGAGCTCCTTGGCCGACGGCAGGTCGTTGCCGAACGGCTTCTCCACCACCACCCGGCGCCAGCCGCCGGACTTGGCGTTGTCGGCCATGCCGGTGCGGGCCAGCTGCTTGAGCACCACAGGGAAGGCCGCCGGGGGGATGGAGAAGTAGAACGCCGCGTTGCCCTGGATGCCGTGGGTTGCGCGCAGCTCGTCCAGGGTGGCGGCGAGCTGGTCGAAGGCGTCGTCGTCGTCGAACGAGCCGCCGACGAACTTGATGTTGCCGGCGAGCCGCGACCAGACCTCCTCGCGCCAGGGGGTGCGGGCGTGCTTCTTGGCTGCCTCGTGGGCCAGCGACTCGAAGTCGCCGTCGCCCCAGTCCCGCCGGGCGAAGCCCAGCACCACGAACCCGGGTGGCAGCAGCCCCCGGTTGGCCAGGTCGTAGACCGCTGGCAGCAACTTCTTGCGCGCCAGGTCACCGGTCACCCCGAAGATCACCAGAGCACAGGGCTCCGGGATCCGGGGCAGTCGCCGGTCCTGCGCGTCGCGCAGCGGGTTCACGCCGCCTCCTCGCTCCGTCTGGTCCATGTCGTTCATCGTCACGCCCGCCATCGTCCGATCGCATCCAGCAGCTGGGCCAGGCCCGCGGGCCTGTCGGTCAGGTGCAGCCGTAGCACCGGTCGACCCCGGTCGGCCAGCGCCTGCCGGTCGCCGGCGGCCTGCGCCGCCTGCAGCTCCGCGAAGGAGTACGGCCGCCCCGGCACTGGCAGATCAACGTCCGCCGCCCCGGTGAGCTGAAGATAGCTCCCGACCGGGGGGCCGCCCTTGTGGTACTGCCCGGTGGAGTGCAGGTGGCGCGGCGCCCACCCGAAGGTGACCGGCCGCCCGGCGACCTCGGCCAGCAGCGGCCGCAGCCGCGCCGCGTCCGCGTCGCCCACCCGGTCCAGGTACGCCGACACGGCGAGGTAGCCCGCGTCGCCCAGCCCGTCGAGCAGGTGGCGCAGCGCGCCGGCCAGGTCGGCGGGGGCGCCCGGCGGGGCGTACACCTCGATGGCGCCCTCGGTGGACGACGGTGCCTGAGCCGGCGGTCCGGACGCTAGGATCCGCTGGGTGTGCTCCTTGCTCGCGGCGACGTCCGGCTGGTCGAACGGGTCGACGCCGAGCACCACCGCCGCGATCGCGGTCGCGTACTGCCAGGTCAGGAACTGGGCGCCGAGCGGGCCGTTCACCGTCAGGTCGGGTTCGCAGCCGCCCCCGGGGACGTCCCCGGCGGTCAGCGCGCCGCCGTAGCTGACGGTCAGCACGTCCGGTCCGGTGGCGCCGGGCGCCTGCGGCGACTCCACCACCACCGGCAGCACACCGAGCCCGGCCTTGCCGGTCGACTCGGCGAGCAGCTGCTCCGCCCAGTCGCCCAGGCCGTCCAGGCCGGTGCCGTCGGGCACCAGGGCCACCTTGTCCCGGCCGGTGGTGGCCGCCGCGGCGAGCGCCGCCCCGAGCGCCAGGGCCGGGTTGTCCCGGTCGTGGGCCAGCGCGGCCGACAACGCCTCGGCGTCGTCCAGCAGCTCGGTCACCTCCACCCCGGCCAGCGCGGCGGGAACCAGGCCGAACGCGGTCAGCGCCGAGTAGCGGCCACCCACCTCGGGGTCGGCCGCCAGCACCACCACGCCCATCTCGTCCGCGGTGGCCTCCAGCGGGGAGCCCGGGTCGGTCACCACCACGAAGTGCCGGGCCGCCTCGGCCTCGGTCATCCCGGCGTCCAGGAAGGCCTGCCAGTACGCCCGCCGGTGGCTGTCGGTCTCCACCGTCGTGCCGGACTTGCCCGCCACCACGACCACGGTGTGCTCCAGCCGGTCGGCCAGCGCCGCCCGGACCCGCCCCGGGTCGGTGGTGTCGAGCACGGTCAGCGGCCGGCCCAGGGTGCGCGTGATGGTCTCGGCGGCGAGCGAGGATCCGCCCATCCCGGCGACCACCACGTGGTCCAGGTCGTCCAGCTCCGCCGCCAGCTCGGCGAGCTGGGGGAGCAGTTCCCGGCTGCGGCGGTGGGCGTCCAGCCAGCCGAGGCGGTTCTTCGCCGACGCCTCGGCGGCCGGCCCCCAGAGGGCGGGATCCCCGGCGGCCAGCCGGGCCGGGACGCCCCGGCCGGCCAGTGCGTCCCGTACCGACGCGGGCGCGGACCTGTCGACCGCGTCCGCGCCGTGCACGGCCAGCCCGGCGGACGCGTCCACCGGGCCGGCCAGCAGGTCACCCATGTCGCCACCTCGGCTGGGCGACGGCGTGGAGCGCCGCGGGGCGGGGCCCCGCGACGGGTCCGACGCCGTTGGTCACGCGTTGCCCCCGGCCTGTTCGGCGGCCCGTGCGTTGCCCTTGGCGGCCTTGTTCGGCGCGCCGGTGCCCTGCGCGGCGGCGGTGAGCGACTTGCGCACCCCGTCGAGCAGCTCCAGCCAGCTGGCCTCGAACTTCTCCACGCCCTCCCGCTCCAGGGTGGCGATCACGTCGGACATGTCGACGCCCACCGACTCCAGGTCGGCGAAGACCTTCCGGGCCGCGTCGTACGAGCCGGTGATGGTGTCGCCGCGGGTCTCGCCGTGGTCGGCGAACGCGTGGATGACCGGTTCCGGCATGGTGTTCACCGTGCCGGGGGCGATCAGCTCCTCGACGTAGATCACGTCGCGGTAGTCCGGGTTCTTGGTAGAGGTGGACGCCCAGAGCGGCCGCTGCGGGTGGGCGCCCGCGTCGGCCAGGGCCTGCCACCGGTCGGAGGAGAAGACCTCGCCGTAGCGCTCATACGCCAGCTGGGCGTTGGCGACGGCGGCCTTGCCGCGCAGCGCCTTGGCCTCGTCCGAGCCGATCTTCTCCAGCCGCTTGTCGACCTCCGAGTCGACGCGGGAGACGAAGAAAGACGCCACCGAGCCGATCTTGGACAGGTCGTGGCCGTTCGCCTTCGCCTGCTCCAGGCCGGCGAGGAAGGCGTCCATCACCGCGGAGTACCGGTCCAGGCTGAAGATCAGCGTCACGTTCACGCTGATCCCCTCGGCCAGGGTGGCGGTGATCGCCGGCAGGCCCGCCTCGGTGGCCGGGATCTTGATGAACAGGTTCGGCCGGTCCACCAGCCACCAGAGCGCCTTGGCCTCGGCGACGGTCCGGTCCGTCTCGTGGGCCAGCCGGGGGTCCACCTCGATGGAGACCCGGCCGTCCACGCCGGCGCTCTTGTCGTACGACGGGCGCATCACGTCGCACGCCCACCGCACGTCGTACGTGGTGAGCATGCGGACGGCCTCTTCGACCTCGATGCCACGGGTGGCGAGGTCCTTCAGCTGCCAGTTGTACTCGTCGGCGTCGCTCAGCGCCTTCGCGAAGATCGTCGGGTTCGTGGTCACCCCGGCCACGTGCTTCTCCCGGCGGAGCTGGTCCAGCCCGCCGGAGCTCAGTCGTACCCGGGAAAGATCGTCGAGCCAGACCGCCACACCCGCGGCGGTGAGCTCGCTCAGCCTGTCCGTCATGCCGTCCACGCTCCCCTCAGTTGCCCGTCGTGAAACCGGTGATGTCGCCCACCCGGGCCAGCGAGGCGTGTGCCGCCGCCACGATCCGGTCGGGGGTGAACCCGAACTGCTCGAAGAGCACGGTGTGCGGGGCGCTCGCGCCGTAGTGCTCCAGGCTGACGCTCTCGCCGAGGTCGCCGACGACGCCGCGCCACGACATCGCGATGCCCGCCTCCACGCTCACCCGTGCCTTTACCCCGCGCGGGAGCACCGACTCCCGGTAGGCCTCGTCCTGCTCGTAGAACCACTCCTGGCAGGGCATCGAGACCACCCGCGTGGGGGTGCCGTCGGCCTCCAGCCGCTCCCGGGCGGTGAGGCAGAGCTGCACCTCGGAGCCGGTGCCGACGATGATCACCTGCGGCTTGCCGTTGGACGCCTCGGCCAGCACGTAGCCGCCCTTGGCCACGCCCTCGGCGCTGCCGAGCTGCTCCCGGTCCAGCGTCGGCAGCGGCTGCCGGCTCAGCGCCAGCGCAGTCGGCCGGTCGGTGTGCTCCAGCGCCTGCCGCCAGGCCCAGGCGGTCTCGTTGGCGTCGGCCGGGCGGACCACGTCCAGGCCCGGGATGGCGCGCAGCGCGGTCAGGTGCTCCACCGGCTGGTGGGTCGGGCCGTCCTCGCCCAGGCCGATCGAGTCGTGCGTCCAGACGTAGGTCACCGGCAGCTTCATCAGCGCGGCCAGCCGCACCGAGGGGCGCATGTAGTCGCTGAAGACCAGGAAGGTGCCGCCGTACGGGCGGGTGCCGCCGTGCAGGGCGATGCCGTTGAGGATCGCGCCCATGGCGTGCTCACGGATGCCGAAGTGCAGCGTGCGGCCGTACTCGTGGCCCGGGAAGTCCTTGGTGGCGTGGGCGGCCGGGATGAACGACGGCTCGCCCTTCATGGTGGTGTTGTTGCTCTCCGCCAGGTCGGCCGAGCCGCCCCAGAGCTCCGGCAGCACCGGGGCGAGCGCCTCCAGCACCTTGCCGGAGGCGGCCCGGGTGGCCACGCCCTTGGCGTCGGCGGGGAAGGTCGGCAGCGCGTCGGTCCAGCCCTGCGGCAGCACCCGGCCGGACATCCGGTCCCAGAGCGCCTTGCGCTCCGCGTTGGCCTGCGCCCAGGCGTCGAACGCGGTCGTCCACTCCTGCTGGGCGGCGTCGCCGCGGCTCATCACCCGGCGGGCGTGGGCGAGGACCTCCTCGTCGACCTGGAAGCTCTGCGCCGGGTCGAAGCCGAGCAGCTGCTTGGTGGCGGCCACCTCCTCGCCGCCGAGCGCCGAACCGTGGATCTTGCCGGTGTTCTTCTTGTTCGGCGCGGGCCAGCCGATGATGGTGCGCAGCGCGATGAAGGAGGGACGGCCGGTCTCCGCCTTGGCCGCCAGCAGCGCCTGGTACAGCGCCTCCACGTCCTCGTGGTAGTCGCCCTGGTCGGCGTCGCCGGTGCGCCAGTCGACGGTCTGCACGTGCCAGCCGTACGCCTCGTAACGGGCCGCGACGTCCTCGCTCTTGGCAATCCGGGTGTCGTCCTCGATGGAGATCTCGTTGTCGTCGTAGATCAGCGTGAGGTTGCCCAGCTGCTGGTGCCCGGCCAGCGCGCTGGCCTCGTGGCTGATGCCCTCCTCGATGTCGCCGTCGGAGGCGATGCACCAGATGTCGTGGTCGAAGACCGAGCCGCCCGGCTCGCTCTCCGGGTCGAACAGACCACGCTCGCGACGGGCGGCCATCGCCATGCCCACCGCGTTGCCCAGGCCCTGGCCGAGCGGGCCGGTGGTGGTCTCCACGCCGGGGGTGTGCCCGTGCTCCGGGTGGCCCGGGGTGAGCGAGCCCCACTGCCGCAGCGACTGCAGGTCCTCCAGCGCCAGCGGGTAGCCGGAGAGGAAGAGCTGGATGTAGAGGGTCAGGCTGGAGTGCCCGGCGGAGAGGACGAAGCGGTCCCGGCCGGGCCAGTTCGGGTCGGCCGGGTTGTGCCGCATCACCCGGTTGAAGAGCAGGTACGCCGCGGGCGCGAGGCTCATCGCGGTGCCCGGGTGGCCGTTGCCGGATTTCTCCACGGCGTCCATGGCCAGCACGCGGACGGTGTCTACGGCCCGGCGATCGAGGTCGGTCCAGTTGAGTGCGGGGTGCTCGGGTCGGTTGGCAGCCACGATGGTTGTGCTCCTCGGCAGATGGGCGGAACCCTCACTGATGACCCTATCGAGCGGCCGTAAACGTCCGCCCGGGGATCACTGCACCCTGTGCGGTACGTGTCATCTCGGGCCGGTCGTTCAACCCGACGGTGTGACGGCGGGCACCGTTGTCGGGTCGCCCGGGCAGCCAATACGACGACGCGTAGTCTGTGGGTCGGTGTGTGGACCCTCCCCGGGTCCCGCCGCCCTGATCTCCCCTGCCGATGCCGGAAGGTGGCAATCCGTGAGCATGATCACCGAGCGCCCCGTCAGCAACCCTGCCGGGCAGCCGCCGGTGCGCACGGTGGTCGAGGAGCCGGCCCGCCGCCACCTCCGGTCGGTCGTCGCGGCGTACGTCGCGCTGACCAAGCCCCGCATCGTCGAGCTGCTGCTGGTCACCACCGTGCCGGCGATGATGCTCGCCGACGGCGGCCTGCCGTCGCTGTGGCTGGTGGCCGTGGTGCTGGTCGGCGGTTCGCTCGCGGCCGGCGCGGCCAGCGTGATCAACTGCTACATCGACCGGGACATCGACCAGCTGATGCGACGCACGAAGCGTCGTCCGCTGCCGGCGCACACCGTGTCGCCGCGCAACGCGCTCGTCTTCGGCCTGGTGCTGGCGGCGGTGTCGGTGGTGCTGATGGCGGCCTTCACCAACCTGCTGGCGGCCGGGCTGACCCTGGCGGCGATCGTCTACTACGACCTCGTCTACACGCTCTGGCTCAAGCGCACCACGCCGACGAACACCTTCTGGGGCGGCGCCTGCGGAGCGGCCCCGGTGCTGATCGGCTGGGCCGCGGTGACCGGCTCGCTGGCGCCGCAGGCCTGGGTGCTCTTCGGGGTGGTCTTCTTCTGGCAGATGCCGCACTTCTACCCCCTGGCGATGAAGTACAAGGACGACTACGCCCGAGCCGGCATCCCGATGCTGCCGGTGGTGGCCTCGGCCCGCCGGGTGAACGCCGAGATCCTGACCTTCGCCTGGATCACCGTGCTGCTCTCGCTGGCCCTCTGGCCGATGGGGATGAGCGCGATCTACGGCGTGCCGACGCTGGTCGTGGGCGGGATCTTCGTGGCCGAGGCGCACCGGCTCTGCCGCCGGGTGACCCGCGGCGAGGCCGTCAAGCCGATGCGGCTGTTCCACTGGTCGACGACCTACCTCACCATCCTCTTCGCCGCGGTCGCCCTCGACGCGCTGGTCTGAGCGCCGCCGGGTGGCCTTTCAGGCCCGCTCGTCGCTGTCAAGGCCATGAATTTCCGGAGTCGGTTTTCGGTCTGCGTCCCATCGCCTCAAGTCAGACGCAATGGGGCGATCCGGGCCGCCCGATTCGCCCCTACTTATCCGACAAGTACGGGCGAATCACCTGTGGTTCTCCTTAAACCTGTAGGTAATTGGCATCACAAATAGTTCATGGTTCTCGCACCTTCGGGTCGGTGTCTGCTTAGGCTTCCCGTCATGGCAGATGGTTCCGATACGACGCTGACGGCTGAGCAGACCGCCGAGCAGGCCCCCAACGGGCTGGTCTCGGGCATCAAGTCGTTCGCCGCCGGCCACGGTGGCGCGAAGGCGGTCATCGAGTACGTCGGCAAGCGTGGCGCACGGATCGTCCTCGTCGGCGAGGACGGCGCGTGGGCCGACCAGTTCGCCGACGACACCGTCGTGGCGCGGCAGGCGTGCGCCAAGGCGGGAGTCACCGTCGAGAACGCCTGGGAGCGTGAACTGATGGACCAGATGCGTCCGAGCAACGACCTCTGGCGGTCGATGGCCCGGCGCACGATGGCCCGTTGACATAAATTGACCCCTTACCACCAGTCGACCCGGGGGAAACCCCGGGTCGCTCTCGTTACCTGTGACCGGCTCGCCGACCTCGACCCGGACGACCGGCTCGTACTCGCCCCGCTGGCCGCCCGCGGCGTCACCGCCGAGGCGGCCGTCTGGGACGACCCGGGCGTCGACTGGGCCGGGTACGACCTGGTCGTGCTCCGCTCGCCCTGGGACTACGCGCTGCGCCGCGACGAGTTCGTCGCCTGGGCGCAGACCGTGCCGGCCCTGGTCAACCCCGCCGACGTGGTCCGCTGGAACACCGACAAGCGCTACCTGGGCGAGCTGTCGGCGGCCGGGGTGCCCGTGGTGACGACCTCGTGGGTGGCGCCGGGGGAGACCTGGCGGCCCGCCGACTCCGGCGAGTACGTCATCAAGCCGGCGGTCAGCGCCGGCAGTCAGGACACCGGCCGCTACGACCTGGCCGACCCGGAGCACCGCGAGCTGGCCGCCGCGCACGTGCGGCGGCTGTCGGACGCGGGCCGGCTGACCATGGTGCAGCCGTACCTCGACGCGGTGGACACGGCCGGCGAGACGGCGTTGCTGTTCCTGGCCGGTCCGCAGGGGCTGGCGTTCAGCCACGCGATCCGCAAGGGCGCGATGCTGGACGGCCCGGACCTGGGCGTGGAGGGGCTCTACAAGCCCGAGCAGATCAGCGCCCGCACCGCCGGCCCGGAGGAGCTGGCCGTCGCGGAACGGGTCCTGGCGCAGGTGCCGGGCGGGTCCGACCGTCTGCTCTACGCCCGGGTGGACCTGATCCCCGGTCCCGACGGCGCGCCCGTCCTGGTGGAGCTGGAGCTGACCGAACCGTCGCTCTTCCTCGGCTACGCCGACGGGGCCGCCGACCGCCTCGCCGACGCCATCCGCACCCACCTGGCCCGCCTGCACGCCTGACGCCGCCCGCTCGTCCAGCCCAAGGGTGTGCCTGGGCGCCCGTCCGCGTGCCCGCGTGCCCCGTTTGCGGCGTGTCGGGGTGTCCCGCCCCGAGGATGCCCCGACACGCCGCAAACGGGGCGGCGGCGGCGACGTGGGTCGGGCGCGGCCGGGCGCGTGGCCCGGGTCAGGCGGTGGCGGGGACCGGCTCCTCGACGGGGGCGGCGGCCGGTGCCGGTG
Source organism: Micromonospora sp. URMC 105 (assembly GCF_051386295.1). NCBI lineage: Bacteria > Bacillati > Actinomycetota > Actinomycetes > Micromonosporales > Micromonosporaceae > Micromonospora > Micromonospora sp. URMC 105. The sequence goes on from NZ_JBPQTL010000062.1 coordinate 20,886, forward strand.
CCACCGGGCGGCGCTCGCGGGTCGACCAGAGGACCGAGAGGGTGGCGAGCAGCACCAGGCAGGAGCCGAGCATGTGCGCGCCGACCAGCAGCGCCGGCAGGTCGGTGAAGTACTGCACGAAGCCGATCACGCCCTGACCCAGCTCCACCGCGACCAGCACCACGGCGGCCCGGGCCGGGCCGGTCGCGCCGATCGCCCGGAACGCGAAGACCAGCGCCACGGAGAGCCCGAGCAGCAGGAACACGACGTCGGCGTGCACCTGGGAGATCTGTTCCGGGTCGAGGCCGTTGCGGGCCGCGCCGCCGTCACCGGCGTGCGGGCCGCTGCCGGTGACCCAGGTGCCCACCACCAGCACCGCGACGCTGGCCGCCGTGGTGAGCGCCGTCAGCGTGCGCAGCGGGCCGGGCACCACGGCCACCGCCGGGCCGTCTGGGTCCTTGATCCGCCGCCAGAGCGCGTACGCGGCCGCGATGACCGCCATCGAGGCGAGGAAGTGCAGCCCGACCACCCACGGGTTGAGGTTGGTCAGCACCGTGATCCCGCCGATCACCGCCTGCGCCGGGATGCCGAGGAACACCGCCACCGACAGCCCCAGGAGCCCCTTGCGCCGCGGCCGGTACGCCAGCACCGCCAGCACCGTGGCCAGCGCGATGATCCCCACCGCGAAGGTCAGCAGCCGGTTGCCGAACTCGATCACCCCGTGCACGCCCATCTCGGCGGTGGTGGTGTACGACTCGTCCGTGCAACGGGGCCAGGTCGGGCAGCCGAGCCCGGAGGCGGTGAGCCGGACGGCCCCGCCGGTCACGACGATGGCCACGTTTGCCACGATCGAGGCGTACGCGAGGCGGCGCAGCAGAGCGGCGGAGACCGGGAACCGGACGGATCGCTTCACGGAGCGAATCCTACGCACCGTAGTGGATCCCGATCGGGTGACTCCGCCACCCCGGTGTCGGGGATCACCGGGACCCGGGTTTGCGGGCCTTCGGCGAATTACGTAACGTTGGCGTTGTGAAAAACGCGGCGGCGCTCTCCGAGCAGCAGCCGGCGACCGGTGCGGTCGCCGGTTCTCCCGCGTCGACCGCGTCCACCGATCTTTCCACCCGGGACCGGGTCACCCAGCTGCTGCTGGAGCGGGGCGCGACCACCGCGGCCCAGCTCGGCTCGGCGCTCGGGCTCAGCCCGGCCGCGATCCGCCGGCACCTCGACGCGATGCTCGCCGACGGTGACGTGGTCGCCCGCGAGCAGGCTGTGCGCGGCAGCCGCGGGCGGGGCCGCCCGGCGAAGGTCTTCCTGCTGACCGAGGCCGCCCGGGTCCGCTGCGGCACCCACCACTACGACAACATGGCCACCGCCGCGCTGCGCTGGATCGCCCGCAACGGCGGTGCCGACGCGGTCGAGGCGTTCGCCGCCGACCAGGTCGCCGCGTTGGAGGCCCGCTGCCGGGCCGCCATGGAGGACGCGGGGAACGACCCGCTCGCGCGGGCGGAGGCGCTCGCGAGCGCGCTCACCGCCGAGGGCTACGCTGCCAACGCGTCCACGATCGCCTCCGGCGGCCAGCTGTGTCAGCACCACTGCCCGGTGGCGCACGTGGCCGCCGAGTTCCCCCAGCTGTGCGAGGCCGAGACCGCGGTGATCTCCCGTCTGGTCGGCACCCACGTGCAGCGCCTGGCCACCATCGCGCACGGCGACGGGGTGTGCACCACGCACATCCCGGCCCAGCCGCGTGCCCAGTCCGGTAACACCGTCACCACTGTGAGGACAGATAGATGACCGAGCAGATCGTCCAGCCCCTGACCCAGGAAGAGCAGCTCGCCGCCCTGGGTCGCTACGAGTACGGCTGGTCCGACCCCGACGTCGCCGGGTCGGTCGCCCAGCGCGGTCTCAACGAGGCGGTGGTGCGGGACATCTCGGCGAAGAAGAACGAGCCGGCCTGGATGCTCGACCTGCGCCTGAAGGGCCTGCGCCTCTTCGACCGCAAGCCGATGCCGTCCTGGGGCGCCGACCTCACCGGGATCGACTTCGACAACATCAAGTACTTCGTCCGGTCCACGGAGAAGCAGGCCACCAGCTGGGAGGACCTGCCCGAGGACATCAAGAACACCTACGACCGGCTGGGCATCCCGGAGGCGGAGAAGCAGCGCCTGGTCGCCGGTGTCGCGGCGCAGTACGAGTCCGAGGTGGTCTACCACAAGATCCGTGAGGACCTCGAGGAGCAGGGTGTCATCTTCCTGGACACCGACACCGCGCTGCGCGAGCACGAGGACGTCTTCAAGGAGTACTTCGGCACGGTGATCCCGGTCGGCGACAACAAGTTCGCCGCGCTGAACACCTCCGTCTGGTCCGGTGGCTCGTTCATCTACGTGCCGAAGGGCGTGCACGTGGAGATCCCGCTGCAGGCCTACTTCCGGATCAACACGGAGAACATGGGCCAGTTCGAGCGGACGCTGATCATCGTCGACGAGGGTGCGTACGTGCACTACGTCGAGGGCTGCACCGCGCCGCTGTACTCCTCCGACTCGCTGCACAGCGCGGTCGTGGAGATCATCGTCAAGAAGAACGCCCGGTGCCGCTACACGACCATCCAGAACTGGTCGAACAACGTGTACAACCTGGTCACCAAGCGCGCCGTCTGCCACGAGGGCGCGACCATGGAGTGGGTCGACGGCAACATCGGCTCCAAGGTGACCATGAAGTACCCGGCGGTCTACATGACCGGCGAGCACGCCAAGGGCGAGGTGCTCTCGGTGGCGATGGCCGGCGAGGGCCAGCACCAGGACGCCGGCGCCAAGATGGTGCACGCCGCGCCGCACACCTCCTCCACCATCGTGTCCAAGTCGATCGCCCGGGGCGGCGGCCGCACCTCGTACCGGGGCCTGGTCCAGGTGCTGGAGGGCTCGCACCACAGCCGGAGCACGGTCAAGTGCGACGCGCTGCTGGTCGACACCATCTCCCGCTCGGACACCTACCCGTACGTCGACATCCGCGAGGACGACGTGGCGATGGGGCACGAGGCGACCGTCTCCAAGATCAGCGACGACCAGCTCTTCTACCTGATGAGCCGCGGTCTGAGCGAGGACGAGGCGATGGCGATGATCGTGCGCGGCTTCATCGAGCCGATCGCCAAGGAGCTCCCGATGGAGTACGCGCTGGAGCTCAACCGCCTGATCGAGCTCCAGATGGAGGGTGCGGTCGGCTGACCCCGGCCGCGTCGCGGCGGGCCGGCACGCCCCCCCCCCCCCCCCCCCCCCCCCCCCCCGGTTCCACTGACACCGTCGTCGCGAAAAACACCAAGGAAGAGATGACTACCCAGGCTTCCGCGCCGCCCAGCACCAAGACGCAGGCGCTCCGCTCGTACGACGTCGCCGACTTCCCGGCCCTCACCGGCCTGGAGGAGGAGTGGCGCTTCACCCCGCTCAAGCGCCTGCGCGGGCTGGTGGGCGAGGTACAGGCCGCCACCGGCACGGTCCGGCACGAGTACGGCGACCTGCCCGTGGGCGTCACCGTCGCGCGGATCGGCAAGGACGACCCGCGGGTGGGCAGTGTGCTCACCCCGGTCGACCGGGTCAGCGCGCTGGCCTACGGCGGTGCCGAGCAGGCGCTGCTGGTCGAGGTCGCGCGGGACGCCGTGGTGGCGGAGCCGGTGAGCCTGCGGGTGGTCGGCGACGGCGCCGAGGGGCTGGCCTTCGGGCACACCTTCGTCGACGTCGGCCGGTTCGCCGAGGTCACCCTGGTGCTGGAGCACGTCGGCTCGGCCACCCTGGCCGACAACGTCGAGGTGTCGGTGGCCGAGGGCGCGAAGCTGATCCTGGTCACCGTCGCCGACTGGGCCGCCGACGCGGTGCAGGCCCAGCACCTCAAGGTCAAGCTGGGCCGCGACGCCAAGGTGACCCACGTCCAGGTCAGCCTGGGCGGGGACCTGGTCCGGCAGTACACCTCGGTGGAGTACACCGGCCGCGGCGGCGAGGCCGAGCTGTACGGCGTCTACTTCGCCGACGGCGGCCAGCACCTGGAGCACCGCCAGCTGGTCGACCACAACGTGCCGGACTGCCGCAGCTACGTCGGCTACCGGGGCGCGCTGCAGGGCGACGACGCGCACACCGTCTGGGTGGGCGACGTGCTGATCCGCGCCGAGGCGACCGGCACCGACACGTACGAGATCAACCGGAACCTGCTCCTCTCCGACGGCGCGCGGGCGGACTCCGTACCCAACCTGGAGATCGAGACCGGCGAGATCGCCGGCGCCGGCCACGCGAGCGCGACCGGCCGCTTCGACGACGAGCAGCTCTTCTACCTGATGGCCCGGGGCATCCCGGAGGGCGAGGCCCGGCGCCTGGTGGTGCGCGGCTTCTTCGCCGAGCTGATCAACAAGATCCCGGTCGAGGAGCTGCGCGAGCGCCTCGGCGACGCGATCGAGGCCCGGCTGGCCAAGGCGGGCGCCTGATGATCAAGATCTGCTCGACCGAGGACGTGCCGAAGGGGACCGCGATCAGCGCGGACGTCGACGGCACTCAGATCGCGCTCGTGCACGCCGAGGACGACACCTTCCACGCCGTCCGCGACGAGTGCTCGCACGCCGCGGTCGCCCTCTCCGAGGGTGAGGTCGAGGGGTGCACGCTGGAATGCTGGCTGCACGGATCCCGTTTCGACCTGCGGACGGGCGAGCCCACCGGGCTGCCCGCCACCGAACCCGTCCCCGTCTATCCCGTCGAAGTCCGCGACGGCGACATCTACGTCAGCCTGACGCCGAGCAATGGAGTGACCCGATAATGAGCACCCTGGAGATCCGCGACCTGAAGGTGTCGGTCAAGCTGCCCGAGGGTGAGCTCAAGCCGATCCTGGCCGGTGTCGACCTCACCGTGAAGTCGGGCGAGACCCACGCGATCATGGGCCCGAACGGCTCCGGCAAGTCCACCCTGGCGTACTCGATCGCCGGTCACCCCAAGTACGAGATCACCGGCGGTTCGGTGACCCTCGACGGTGAGGACGTGCTGGCCATGTCCGTCGACGAGCGGGCCCGCGCCGGTCTCTTCCTGGCCATGCAGTACCCGGTCGAGGTCCCCGGCGTCTCGGTGGCCAACTTCCTGCGTACCGCCAAGACCGCCATCGACGGCGAGGCGCCGAAGCTGCGCACCTGGGGCGGCGAGCTGCGCGGCGCCATGGAGCGCCTGCAGATGGATCCGGCGTTCGCCCAGCGCAACGTCAACGAGGGCTTCTCCGGCGGTGAGAAGAAGCGGCACGAGATCGTGCAGCTGGAGCTGCTCAAGCCGAAGATCGCCATCCTCGACGAGACCGACTCCGGCCTCGACGTGGACGCGCTGCGCGTGGTCAGCGAGGGCGTCAACCGGGTCCGCGACACCGGTGACACCGGCGTGCTGCTGATCACCCACTACACCCGCATCCTGCGCTACATCAAGCCCGACTTCGTGCACGTCTTCGTGGCCGGCCGAATCGTCGAGCAGGGCGGCCCGGAGCTGGCCGACAAGCTCGAGGCCGAGGGCTACGAGCGCTACGCCGCCGGGGCCGGCTCGGCGCGGGCCTGACACGACAGGGGCCGGCTGAGATGACCACCATCGCGATCCCGTCCGGGATGCCGCAGTACGACGACGTGCCACGCTTCGACGTGGCAGCGGTGCGCGCCGACTTCCCGATCCTGGACCGGGAGATCAACGGGCACCGGCTGGTCTATCTCGACAGCGCCAACACCTCGCACAAGCCGCGCCAGGTGCTCGACGTGCTCGCCGAGCACTACGCGATGCACAACGCCAACGTGTCGCGCTCGGTGCACACCCTGGGCACCGAGGCGACCGAGGCGTACGAGGGGGCGCGGGCGAAGATCGCCGCGTTCATCAACGCGCCGAGCGTGGACGAGGTGGTGTTCACCAAGAACTCCACCGAGGCGATCAACATCGTGGCGTACGCGTTCTCCAACGCCTCGCTGCGGCCCGACGCCGACCCCCGGTTCCGGCTCGGCCCGGGCGACGAGGTGGTGATCTCCGAGATGGAGCACCACTCGAACATCGTCCCGTGGCAGCTGCTCTGCGAGCGCACCGGCGCGACGCTGCGCTGGTTCCCGGTCACCGACAACGGGCGGCTGGACGAGTCGGGGCTGGAGGAGCTGGTCACCGAGCGGACGAAGATCGTCTCGCTGGTGCACATGTCCAACATCCTCGGCACGATCAACGCCACCTCCCGGATCACCCAGCGGGTGCGTGAGGTGGGGGCGCTGCTGCTGCTCGACTGCTCGCAGTCGGTGCCGCACATGCCGATGGACGTGGTCGACTACGACGCCGACTTCATCGTCTTCACCGGCCACAAGATGTGCGGCCCGACCGGCATCGGCGTGCTCTGGGGCCGGGGCGAGCTGCTCGCCGCGATGCCTCCGGTGCTCGGCGGCGGGTCGATGATCGAGACGGTGTCGATGGCGGGCTCGACGTTCGCCGCGCCGCCGGCCCGGTTCGAGGCCGGCACCCCGCCGATCGCCGAGGCGATCGCGCTCGGCGCGGCGGTGGACTACCTCACCGGCATCGGGATGCGCGCCGTCCAGTGGCACGAGAAGGAGCTGACGGCGTACGCGCTGGACGCCCTCGCCACCGTGCCGGGGCTGCGGATCTTCGGGCCGACGGTGCCGGTCGGCCGGGGTGGGACGATCTCGTTCGCGCTCGGTGACATCCACCCGCACGACGTGGGGCAGGTCCTCGACTCGCTCGGCGTGCAGGTGCGGGTGGGGCACCACTGCGCGAAGCCGGTGTGCACGCGGTTCCGGGTGCCGGCCATGACGCGGGCGTCGTTCTACCTGTACACCACCACGGAGGAGATCGACGCCCTGGTGGCGGGGCTCGAGCAGGCGCGGAAGGTGTTCGACTGATGCAGCTCGACCAGCTCTACCAGGAGATCATCCTGGACCACTACAAGCACCCGCACGGCCGTGGCCTGCGCGACGCCGACCCGGACGCCCGGGTCGCCGAGGCGCACCACGTCAACCCGACCTGCGGTGACGAGATCACCGTCCGGGTGGCCACCGACGGCGACACGCTCGGCGACATCTCGTACGACGGGATGGGCTGCTCGATCAGCCAGGCGTCGGCGAGCGTGCTGCACGAGCTGCTGCGCGGCCGGGGTGCGGGTGAGGCGTTCGCCGTGCACGAGGCGTTCGTCGAGTTGATGTCCGGGCGTGGCCAGGTCACCCCGGACGAGGACGTGCTCGGTGACGGGGTGGCTTTCGCGGGCGTCGCCCGCTACCCCGCCCGGGTCAAGTGCGCGCTGCTGCCGTGGATGGCGTTCAAGGACGCCGCGGCACGCGCGGGGGTGGGCGTGAGCCCGAAGGAGGTGAAGGCATGAGCGAGAACACCGCTACCGCGGCCACGCCGGAGGCCGGTGACGCCGCCACGACGCCGCAGAGCGCCGACGTGACGACCGGCGGCACCGCGACCCCGGGTGCCGGCGACGCCGCCACCCCGGCGGCCGGCGGCAAGGCCGTCGTCGCCGACATCGAGGAGGCGATGAAGGACGTCGTCGACCCTGAGCTGGGCATCAACGTGGTCGACCTCGGCCTGGTGTACGGCGTGCACGTCGACGACGAGAACGTCGCGACGCTGGACATGACGCTCACCTCGGCGGCCTGCCCGCTCACCGACGTGATCGAGGACCAGGCCCGGCAGGCGCTGACCACCGGCCCCGGCGGGGGACTGGTCAACGACATCCGGATCAACTGGGTCTGGCTGCCGCCGTGGGGCCCCGACAAGATCACCGACGAGGGGCGCGACCAGCTCCGCTCGCTCGGCTTCAACGTCTGATCCGTCCTGCCGGTTGGACACCGGAAAAGGCCCCGACCCCAGGTCGGGGCCTTTTCCGTGCCGGGCCGGCCGGCGGGTCGGCGGAGCCCGGACGCGCCGACGGAATAACCGGTCGCGGGGCGGGACGGCGTCCGACGACAATGGCCGGGTGATCGAGTCGATGTCGTCCCGCACCGTCCCTGTCGCCGCGGCCAAGGCCGCCGGGCGACAGCGGTCGGCTCCGGGGCGGCCGCGACCCGGTACCCGTCGCCATGGGTGACGCGCTGCTCGCCGGCCTGCTCGCCGGTTACGGGGTGGCGGTGCCGGTCGGGGCGATCGCCATCGTGGTCATCGGGCTCACCGCCCGTACCTCGTTGCGGGTCGGCGCCGCCGCCGCCCTCGGGGTGGCCGCGGCGGACGGTCTCTACGCCGCGCTGGCCGTGCTCGGCGGCGCGGCCCTGGCCGGGCTGGTGCGCCCGGTGGCGACCCCGTTGCGCTGGTCGGCCGTCGTGATCCTGCTGCTCCTCGCCGGGCAGCTCGCCGTGGGCGCGCTGCGCCGGCACCACCGCCCGCCCGGTCCGGCGCGGTCGGAGCGGGCCCTGGCCACGCCGGGCCGGGCGTTCCTCGGGCTGCTGGCGCTCACTTTGCTCAACCCGATGACCATCGTCTACTTCGTGGCCCTGGTGATCGGCCGGCAGGCGTCCGGTGGTTGGACGCCCGCCGGCCAGGTGGCCTTCGTGGCCGGGGCGTTCGCCGCCTCGGCGAGCTGGCAGCTGCTGGTCGCCGGGGGCGGCTCGCTGCTCGGCCGGCTGCTCACCTCCGACCGTGGCCGGCTGGTCACCGCGCTGCTGGCCAGTGCGCTGATCGTGCTGCTCGCGCTGCGGATGGTCTGGTGAGCCGGCCGGCTCAGTGCGGGTACACCTCCAGTTCCCAGAGCGAGAAGCCGTAGGAGGTGGCCCGGGTCAGCCCGACCATCCGCACGTAGCGGGCGCTGGTCGCGGCGAACCGGTTGTTGTCGGTGCCGCCGTCCCCGGCGGTGGTGGACCAGACCGTCCGCCAGCCGGCGCCGTCGGCGGAGACGTCGATCCGGTACGACCGGGCGTGCGCGGCCTCCCAGCGCAGCACCGTGCGGGCCACCGGCCGCACCGACCCGAGGTCGACGGTGATCGACTGGTTGTCCGACCAGCCGCTCGACCACCGGGTGCCCGGGTCGCCGTCCACGGCCCGGCCGGGTGGGAGGAAGAGCTGGCTGCTGGTGGCGGTGACCGGGCGGCCGGCGGCCAGGTTGGTCAGGTCGTCGCCGCGGCGGGCCGGGAACGACACCACCTGCTGGTAGGTCGGCCGGTTCTGCCAGGCGACGACGGGCTGCTTCAGCCCGCCGAGCGGAGACTGCACGATGGCGTCGGCGCACCACTGGTCGCCCGCCGCGCAGCTCGCGTCGCCGGGATAGACCTGGGTCGCCGGCTGGGCGGCGGCGCTGCGCAGCGTGTCGAGCAGGATCCGCCGGCAGGCGGCCAGGTCGCCGCCGCCGCAGTACCGGCGGTCCGACCCGCCGGGCACCGGCTCGCCGAGCACCGCGCGCAGGTCGGCGTCCACGTACCCCCACCAGCCGTACTGGAACGCCGAGCCCTTGTGCCCCTGCGCCTCGTTGGCCGAGGTGGGCAGGGTGGACTCGTCGCCGCGCTGCTGCCCGGACGGGGACTCGTTGATCTGCATGGCGTTGACCAGCGCCTGGTAGAGCTCCGCGCCGAGCGGTGCCTTGAACTGGCCGTTGACCAGCAGCGGCCACCAGGCGTCGAAGATCCGGATCGCCTCGGCGTGCCGGTAGACCTTGCTGCCCCGGGCCGTCTCGACCCGCAGCGCGCCGTCGGCACGCCAGGCGCGCAGCGCGGCCACCACGGCGGCCAGGTCGGGGTCGGTGACCGGCCGGCTCTCCAGTACCCGGATCAGCTCGTCGAGCACCTCGGCGCCGCGCAGGTCGGTCAGCCCGGCCCGCTCGACCAGCGAGGTCAGCGTCGCCCGGTCGAAGGTGCGCCCGGCCGCCAGCGCCGAGCGGATCGGCCGGTCCAGCAGGTCGACCCGGTGCACCGGGCCGAAGCTGAAGTTGCCGTCGGCGGCACCGAAGTCCTTGGCCTGCTTGTTGTTCCAGCTCACGTAGTAGTCCTGGTCCACCGAGTACGGATGCTCGGCCAGTGGCTGGTAGGCGGCGGTGTTCGTGGTCGGGTCGAAGTCGCGCCACTCGTACGCCGGATCGGCCCGCATCGGCAGGTTGGGGTCGGACCCGGCCGCGCGGACGGGGTTGAGCCCCGAGTTCAGGTACGCCGACTCGGTGGAGTTCACGTAGAACCAGTTGAACGCGTACCCGATGGTGCCGGCCGACTCGCGGAACGCCGCGGCGTCGCCCATCGCGGCGGGGTCGTTGAACATCTGGAAGCCGATCGCCGAGTCCGCCTCGTGCCGGTAGGTGGAGCGCAGGTGGGTGAAGGCGTGCGGCTGACCGGCCACGGTACCCCGCCAGGCGACCAGGCCGAGCGCGGTGCGCCGGGCGACCAGCCGGTACGACCCGGCCGCCGTGCCGTCGGCGAGGGTGGGCCGCCAGGCGTTGACGTGGGAGATCTCCTCCATCGGCTGGCACCGGCCGCGGTAGCGGTAGTGGTTGCTGGCCAGGGTGGGTGCGCTGCCGTCCACCGTGCACAGCGGCAGGGCGTAGGTGTCGGTGATGTCGTGGGCCGACGAGGTGGCGCTCCAGGCGTAGTCCTGGCCCCGGCCGAGCAGCACGTAGAGGTTGAGCCCGGCGAAGGCGGCGCCGCGGGCGCTGATCCCGGGCCCCTGCAACTCCTGCACCATCAGCAGCTGCGGCGAGAAGTACCCGGTCTGTGGTCCGAACACGGCGATCGGGTGGCCCGTGGCGGAGTGCTCGGCCGAGATCACCGCCGCGTTCGACATGCCCCGGCTGGCCCGGCCGATGGTCAGCCCGGACAGCGCGGCGGCCAGCTCGGACGGTCCGCCGACGGCGGCACCGGTGGCCGTGCCGGTCGCGTCGCTGACCACGGGTTCCACCCGGGCCGACCCGCCGTCGGGAAGCACCACGCTGGACGCGTTGGCGGGGGCGCCGCCGTACGGGAAGCTCTGCCCGTCGTGCAGGGTCAGCACCGTCTCCGGGTTCTCCTGGCTGCGGAAGGCGGTCCAGACCCGGTCACCCTCGGCCACCCCGTAGCGCGCCCGCGCGGCCAGCCGGACCAGCGCCGACTGCATCTCGTTGCCGCCCCCGCC
>NZ_JBPQTL010000063.1:0-31847 GCF_051386295.1 Micromonospora sp. URMC 105
GTGTCGGGGTGTCCGGGCCCGGCGTCACCCCGACACGCCGCAAACGGGAACGATCACCGGCGTCCGGGCCGGGTGGCGGGCAGATGGCGGGGGCAGGCCGCCGTGGAGCGCGGCTTAGGTCAGGGCCGGTCGGCGGGGTGGCTGTCCGGGCCGGCGGGGCGGCCCAGCCCCGAGGGCCATGGCGCCTGCTGCCGCTGCCAGGCCGGGGCGCGCGTCGACTCGGTGGTGATCACCACGCCCGGCAGCGTGCGGGGTACCCGCGCCCGCCCGACGACCGGTTCCACCTGTCGCCGGAAGCGGTCCCGCTCCTGCTCCGGCACGAGCGCCGCCGAGCGGACCACCCGCTCGGCCACCATGTCGTTGAGCTTGACCATCAGCGCGACGGCGGCGGGCAGCACCACCACGGCCCACCAGCTCACCAACTCGGCCAGGGCGAGCAGCGCGGCGAGCGCCACCGTGCCTTCGAAGAAGAGGAAGCAGAGCACCCCACCCGGGTTGACGACGCGCAGTCCGAGCGCCCGCGCGTAGAGCGGCCGGTACCGCTCCTCCTCGCTGGGCACGGTGCTCCACGCCGTCCGGGTGGGGCCGGTCACCGGGCGCCACCCCGCCGGGCGGCCGCGACGGAGAAGACCGCCTTCTCCAGCGCGTACGCCCGGTCGTCCGCGCCGCCCTTGACCGCCGCGTTGCACTCGGCGGCGGCCCGCATCGCCTCGACCAGGCCCTCCGGGGTCCAACCCCGAGCCCGCTGCTGCGCGTTCTTGATCTTCCAGGCGGGCATGCCGAGGGTGCTGGCGAGCTGGTACGGGTCGCCCCGGCCGGCGGCGGCGACCCGGGCCACGGTGCGGACCCCGTCGGCGAGGGCGTCGGCGATCGGCACCGGGTCGACGCCGACGTGCAGGGCCCAGCGCAGCGCCTCCAGCGCCGCCGGAACGTCCCCGATCATGGTCGCGTCGGCGACCGTGAAGCCGGTCACCTCGACCCGGCCGCGGTAGTACCGGGCCACGGTGTCCGCGCCGATCCGCCCGTCGGTGTCCGCGATCAGCTGGGAACAGGCGGCGGCGAGGTCCCGCAGGTCCCCCCCGACGGCGGCGATCAACGCCTCGGCGGCGTCCTCGGTGCACTTCCCGCCGCCCCGGCGGATCTCGTCCCGGACGAACGCCACCCGCTCCCGGTGCCCCTTGAGCTTCATCGCCGGCACCACGGTGGCCCCGGCCGCCTTCAGCCCGTCGGCGAACGCCTTGCCCTTGGCCGCGCCCGGGTGCAGCACCACCAGCTGCACATCCGGGTCGGGGTTCTTCGCGTACGCCAGCAGCGCGGTCGCGAGGTCCTTGCGGGCGTCCTGGCCGGACCGGAGCACCAGCACCCGCCGCCCGCCGAAGAGCGACGGGCTGAGCATCTCGGCGATCTCGCCGACCGTGAGGGACCCGGCCTGGTACTCCCGGACGTCCACCTCGGGGTCGACGCTGCGGGCCTTCGCCACCGCCTCCGACACCGCGCGCGTGGCGAGCAGTTCCTCGTCGCCGAGGACGAGCAGAATGGGAGGGAGGCTGGCGGCGGTCACGTGGCCCATCTTGGCACGGCCCACAGGGGGATCGTGCCTGCTCATCGGCGGCTGTGACGGCGGACCCCGCACACAGCGCAAATCCAGACATTTACGTTAATGCGGTCTGACCCCCACAATGCGCCTCGATCCGGCGGCTCTTCGACCCGGTCATCGGCGTCCCGGTGCGACGCCCCGCGTCACCACCGCCAGGCCGTGCTGCCCGGTCACCACCGCCACGTCTCCGTCCGTGTCGGTCCGCAGCACCCGGACGCCGCCCCGGGCCAGTCGGGCCAGGATGGTGGGGCTGGGGTGCCCGTAGTCGTTGTCGACGCCGACCTCGACCACCGCGACGGCGGGCCGGACCGCGTCGAGGAACTCCGGATCCTGGTAGGCGCTGCCGTGGTGGGCGACCTTGAGCACCTCGGCCCGCAGGGCGCCGGGCGGCACCCGGTCCAGCAGCGCGCGCTGCTCCTCGGTCTCGGCGTCCCCGGCGAGCAGGATGCGCACCCCGGCCACGGTGGCGCGCAGCACCAGCGAGTTGTTGTTCGGGTCGGACCGGGTGCCGTGCAGCGGGTATGGCGGACCGAGCGTCACCAGCTCCAACCCGCCCGCCCGGTACGACCAGCCCGCCGGGGCGGCCCGGGGCACGACCGCGCCGGCCGCGGCGGCGGCGACGAGCTCCCACCCGGCCGTCGGCTCGACGAGCCCCGGGGTACGCACCTCGACCACCCGCCGGCCCCGGAAGACCCCGGCAACCCCGCCCACGTGGTCGGCGTGGAAGTGGCTCACCACCAGCACCGACACCTCCCGTACGCCGAGCCGGCGCAGGCAGCCGTCCACGGCGGATGGTTCCGGGCCGGCGTCGACCACCACGGCCCGCCCGGCCGCCACCGGCAGCACCAACGCGTCACCCTGGCCCACCGCGCAGCCGACGATCACCCACCCGGCGGGCGGCCACCCGGCGGCGAGGATCCGCACCGGCAGGGTGCCGACGATCACCGCGACGGTGCCGACCGCCACCAGCCGGCGCACCACCGGCCGCCGGGTGCCGAGCAGCAGCGCCACGGTCAGGCCGGCCAGCAGCAGGGCGCCCGGCAGCCCACCGGGCCAGGGCACCGTGCCGGCGGGCAGCCGTGCACCGACCCGGGCGACGGTCACCAGCCACCAGGCGGGCCAGCTCGCCAGCCAGGCGGCGAACTCCGCACCGGCCGGCCAGAGCGGGGAGACGGCGGCGGCCAGCACGCCGAGCACCGTGGCGGGTGCGATGGCCGGCACCGCCAGCAGGTTCGCCGGGACCGCGACCAGGCTGACCGTGCCGGAGATGCCGGCCACCACCGGCCCGCAGGCGAGCTGCGCCGCCGCCGGGACGGCCAGCGCCTCGGCCAGCCCCGCCGGTAAGCCCCGCCGCCGCAGCGCGTCCCGCCACCTCGGCGCCAGCAGCAGCAACCCTCCGGTGGCCAGCACGGAGAGCGCGAAGCCGGCGTCCCCGGCCAGGTCCGGGTCGATCAGCACCAGGACGGCCACCGCGGCGCTCAGCGCGGGCAGCGCCGCGCGGGGTCGCCCGGCGGCGAGCGCCGCGAGCCCGATCGCTCCCATGGTCGCCGCCCGCACCACGCTCGGTGAGGGGCGGACCAGGATCACGAAGCCGACCAGGGCCAGCCCGCAGAGCAGCGCCGCCGCGCCCGGACCGGCTCGCGCCCAGCGCACCAGGAGCAGCACCGCACCCACCACGATGGCCACGTTGGAGCCGGACACCGCGTTGAGATGCGTCATCCCGGTGGCCCGGAAGTCCTCCTCCACGGTGGCCGGCAGTCGGCTGGTGTCCCCCACGACCAGTCCGGGGAGCAGGCCGCCCTGCTCGTCGGGGAGCGGGTCGCAGGCCCGTTGCAGGCCGGCGCGGAGCGTTCCGGCGGCCCGCTGGAGCCACGGCGGTGGCCCGTGCGCCACCGGCGGGCCCGGCACGATCAGCACGGCGGCGGTCAGGTCTCCCCCGCGCGGTGCGGTCAACCGCCCCTCGGCGGTGAGCCGCTGCCCCGGCAGCCGCCCCCGCCAGGCCGGGTCGGTGGCCAGCACCAGCACCCGCACCGGGGCGGTCAACCGTCGGCCGTCGGGGCCGGTGAGGCGGATCAGCTCGGTGGCCACCAGCAGCGTCGGCCGACCGGGAACGCCGCGGATCGGGCGGGGATCGTCGCGGAGCACCAACTCGGCGGTGACCCGTACCCGGTCGTCGACCAGGGCGCGCAGCGGGGCGGCGTCGCGGACGTGCAGCCGGGCGGCGGTGGCGCCGGCGCCGCAGACCACCCCGATCAGCACCGCGACGGCGATCCAGCCGTACCGGCGGACGGCACCGACCGGACGACCGAGCACGCCGAGCAGGTGGGCGGCGACCACAGCGGCGAGACCGGCGGCGGTGGCGGCGAGCAGCGCCGCGGTCGGCGCGGTGAGGTGCAGGCAGGCCAGCGCGGCGAGCCACGCCGCCACCGCCAGGCCCGCGAGCCGCAGGTCCGGCGGCTCGCCGGCCGACTCCACGCCCGAGACCGAAGCGCCAGTCTGATCCGGTCCGCCCCCGGCAGCAGCACCGGACTCCGACCCGCGAGCCCGATCCGACGCGCGGCCGACCCCGTCGACTTTCGGCCTCACACCGTCACCAGATCCTTGAGCTGCTCGTAGCGCGCGTCGCCGATGCCGTCGACCTGGCGCAGGTCGCCGACCGAGCGGAATCCGCCGTGCTGGTCGCGGTGGGTCAGGATGCGCTGGGCGAGCACCGGACCGACCCCGGGCAGCCCGTCGAGCTGCGCCAGCGTCGCGGTGTTGAGGTTGACCAGGCCACCCGGCACGGCCGGGTCGGCGGCGGCCGGGGGCGCGGCGGCGCCGGGTGGCGCGGCGACCCCGACCAGGATCAGCTCTCCGTCGGCCACCTTGCGGGCGGGGTTGAGCAGGGCCACGTCCACGCCGGGAAGGGCACCGCCGGCGGCCTGCACCGCGTCGGCGACCCGCGCACCGGCCGGCACCCGGACCAGGCCGGGGCGGCGTACCTTGCCGGCGACCGCGACGACCAGCTCACCGGAGCCGGTCGCGGTCGCCTCGGGGGCGGTGGGCGCCTCGGGCGCGGCCACCGACGCCACCGGGCGGACCGGTTCGGCCTGCGGCCGGGATTGCCAGGCCCAGAAGCCGGCCCCGAGCACCACGAGCGCCGCGACGGCGGCCAGCGCCCGCACGCCACGTCGCCCCGGATCGAAGGCCCCGGGTCCGGGCAGCCGCGACGCCGGGGCGACGGTGGCGACGTCCTCGTCGGGTAGCGGCATTCCGTGGCCGGCCTCGTCGACGGCCGCCCAGGGAGTCGATGTCGTCGGGGCCGAACGGCGCGGCCGGCCGGGCGGGGACTGCGCGGCGAGGTCGGTGGACGGGCCGAGCGGGACAGCAGAAACCGAACCGGCGGCCGGACCGGATCGGGACGCCGAAGCCGGTTCGGCGGGCGGGACATGCAGCGGCCCGCCCCCGGACGGCACCGCCGGAACCAGCCGGAACAGTCGCTGCCGCACCATCGTCTCCTCGTCACGTGACACGCGGCGAGGCTAGGGAGGAAGGGCTAGCGCGACCGGCCGACGGTCACCACCTGTGGACGAGGCAGAGCCCTGTGGACAACGCCCTGATCATGCGATTCCGTGCTACGAGGACCCCTCGGATCAGCAGACCTCGGGGCATGCCGAGCAACGCCCGCCTCCGTCGACCGGTCCGGCGCAGCAGGGCAGAACCCCGCTCGGGCGCGGCTCTGTCAGACGACCATCACCGCAGGCGATTCCGAGTGGCAGAGCGAGCAGATCGCTCCCGTGGCCGCGGTGCTGACCATCGCGTCAGCCGTCTTCATCGCTCCCGCGCTGAGGGCACTGTTCGCAGGCTGGCAGGCCAGCCCGGAGTTCCGGCCGCGACGGGCCGGTTCCTAACTCCGTCGAGGGCCACCGGAGAATCGCCCGATGTGCTGCGCGAGGCGCCCAGTCTCCGCGTCGTCGCCCGCGTGACCTGCCCGCCACAGCCCGATGAGACCCGGGCTCGGTGACCAGCCGGGCAACACAAAGCCCCGGCACCCCGCCAGGGGGTGACCGGGGCTCGCCGTCCGCGTCGGAGTCAGCTCGCGGTGCCGATCGCCTTCGCCAGGTCGATGAAGCGCCGCCAGGAGGCCGGCTCGAAGCTGAGCGTGCCGCCGTCGCGATCCTTCGTGTCCCGCACGAGGACGACGCCGGGGAGGTTGTCGGCGACCTCGACGCACGAGCCGCCGTTGTTGCCACTCTTGGTGCTCTTGCGCCACTGCGCGCCGGTCACGTCCATGATGCTGCCGCCTTCTTGATGAGGTCGAGGGACTGGGCCCGAGGTAGAGCCTCACCCACGATGCGCGCCCACCGTCGTTCGAGGGTAGCGATTTCCGGCCCCTGCTCGATGATCTGCGCACGGGCCTGGCCGTCCACGTGCGCCACCCGCAGCCCGTCGGGCAGGTCGGCCAGGATGATCGGTCCGCCGAGCCCGGCGTACATGCCGATGTCCCTCGGCACGACGTGGACCTGCACCGATGGCAGCGCGGCGCACTCGATCAGGTAGCCGAGTTGGTCGGCCATGAGCCCGGCGTCCCTGTAGGCCGAGCGGTACAGCACCGCCTCGTCGACGACGGCGATGAGCAACGGAGGTCGCTCCCGTCGCAGCACGGCCTGCCGGCTGAGGCGGGCGGCGACGAGGTGCTCCACCTCGTCAGCCGTCAGCGCCTCGCCGGCCAGCGTCGCCCGCGCGTAGGCCGGGGTCTGGAACAGGCCAGGCACCCAGGCCAGCTCGAACCACCGCAGCGCGACCGCCTCGCGTTCCCAGTCGACCCACGCACGCAGCCAGGTCGGCTCGCGGCGCTTGAGTACGTCCGGCCAAAGGTCCTCCACCTCGCGACCGAGGACCGCCGCGACCTGCGCACGGTGGCGCGTCTGTGGGATCCGTCCCGGGTTCGCCCACTTGGCTGCTGTCTTCGGGTCCACGCCGATCTGAGCAGCGAGGCTGTCCGCCGTCTCGCCCGCCGCCGACATCGCTTCGATGACCGCGTGGTTCATCCACAGCCTCCCCGGAACGATCCGAACGTCTGAAAAGGATAGTGCAACGCAGTGTATTCATCCCAACACGAGCGGCAAGGCTGGTCTAAACGGCGTGGTCGGTGGAGGCGAAGCCCGGCGACCGCGTTCGTGGGGGTCGCCTCGGCGGGGAGGCGAGGCGACCCCGCCCGACCTCGACCGCGGGGAGCGATGTGCCGGAAGAGAAGAAGTCGGGTTGGCGGCCCCACAACCGCATCCCGGAGTCGCGCTGGTCCAGCCGGTCGACGCCGCTGGCCGGATCGCAGCCCGCGCCGACGTTCCGGGCCGGCGACGTGCTGCACCTGACCCGCGCGGCGAGCGTGCAGTTCAGCCGACCGATCGTGGTGCGCGTGATCCGCGAGCTGACCGACCGGCACCCGTACCACGGCTGGTCGTGGATCGAGGGCTACGAGCTGGACGCGCGCGGCACGGCGGTGGCGAAGCGGGAGCTGTTCGTGCTGCGCGACGGCGTGCGCTGGCTGTCCAGGGCCCCGGCCGGGAGCGCTGCTCCGCCGGGTCGCGCCGCGCCACGTGACCGGTGACGGCAGGCGGCTCAGGGTCCAGCCCCAGCACCGCCCGTCCCCCGTCGACCGGCAACGTCACCCCGTCGACAGGATCAGGGGCGGCGGTGCACGACCACGCTGGCCAGGCCGGGCCCGGCGTGGGCGGCGACCACCGCACCCGCCTCGGAGACGTACGTGTCGTGCAGCCGGTCGCCGAGCCGCTCGGTGAGCGCCGTCAGGAGCTGTTCGGCCCGCTGCGGCGCGGCGAGGTGGTGCACGCCGAGGTCCACGTCGGCGTCGCCGGCCGCCTCGACGGCCAGGTCGACCAGGCGGGCGACGCCCCGGCTGGCGGTGCGCACCTTGTCCCGGACCACGATCGCCCCGTCCGGCATGTGCATGATCGGCTTCACCGACAGGGCGGTGCCGAGCAGCGCCTCGGCCGCGTTGATCCGGCCGCCCCGGCGGAGGAACTCCAGCGTGTCGACGTAGAAGTAGATGGTGGTCCGGTCGACGCAGTCCAGCGCGGCCTGCCGTACCCGGGAGAGGTCGGCGCCGGCCGCGGCGGCCGTGGCGGCGGCGAGCGCCGGGAAGCCCAGGCCCATGCCGGTGGAGCGGCTGTCGACCACCTCGACCCGGTCGCCCAGCTCGGCGGCGGCCAGCCGGGCCGCCTCGACGGTGCCGGAGAGTTCCGCCGACAGGTGCACCGACACCACGCCGTCCGCGCCGGCGTCCAGCAGGTCCCGGTACGTACGCGCGAACTGCTCCGGGGCCGGGCGGGAGGTGCTGACCGTGACCCGCCGGCCGCCGAGCACCCGGGTGGCGTCGGCGGGGAGGGTCTCGACCCCCTCCAACCCCTCCGCCCCGTTGAGTACGACGGTCAGCGGCACCACGGTCAGCCGGTGCGCGTGCACCAGCTCGGGCGGGAGGTAGGCGGTGGAGTCGGTGACGACCGCGACGGACATGCCCGGCACGCTAGCCGATGTCGCCGCCGAGTGCCTGGGCCGGACGGCTCAGACCGGCTCGCCGGCGGCCGGCCGGGTGATCAGCCCGACATTGTGGGCCCGCAGGTGCCAGCCCCGGACGTCGTCGTGGCGCAGCTCGGTCCAGTGGCAGTTGGCCAGCGAGCCGACGGTGCGCAGCACGGAGTGCTCCCAGCCGAGCAGCTGACCGACGCCCTGCCGGGCCGCGCCGCCGTGGGTGGTCACCACGACGGTGCCTCCGGCGAAGAGGTCGGCCGCGTCCTGCAGCGCCGCGCCGACCCGCTTGCCGAGGTCGTCGAGGGTCTCGATCTCCGCGCCCGGGTCGGGGTCGCCGGCCCGCCAGCGCGCGTACTCGTCGGGGAAGCGGGCGGCGGCCTCGGTGAGGGCCAGCCCCTGCCAGCGGCCGAAGTGGCGCTCGCGCAGCCGGGCGTCGGTGCGTACCGGCAGGCCGGTGAGTGCGGCGAGGGCGGCGGCGGTGGTGCTGGCCCGGCAGAGGTCGGAGGCGACGATGGCGTCCGGACGCAGGGCCGCGAGCAGCGGCGCGGCGGTGCGCGCCTGCTCACGGCCCAGGTCGTTGAGCGCCACGTCGGTCTGCCCCTGCACGCGACTGGTGGCGTTCCAGTCGGTGTTGCCGTGCCGCCAGACGATCAGACGGGTCATTCCGGCTTGGCGGCGCCGGCAGAGGCGTCCGCCTCGACCAAGTCCCGGTCCACGAACGGGATCTGGGGGCAGTCCTTCCAGAGCCGGTCGAGGGCGTAGAACTCGCGCTCCTCGGTGTGCTGCACGTGGACCACGATGTCGACGTAGTCGAGCAGCACCCAGCGGCCGCCCCGCTCGCCCTCGCGGCGCACCGGCTTGGCCTTCTCCGGCAGCTCGAGCAGCCGCTCCTCGATGGCGTCGACGATGGCCAGCACCTGACGCTCGTTGGGGGCCGCGGCGAGGACGAACGCGTCGGTGATGGCGAGCTGGTCGCCCACGTCGATGATGACGATGTCCTGCGCCTTCTTGTCGGCCGCGGCCTGGGCGGCGGCCATCGCCAGCTCGTGAGCGCGTTCGGAAACTGTCACCGTTCTCCTTCGATCAACCGTACGACCCTCCAAGCGTCTCATACCCGGGGGCGCGACGACTTGTCAGTTCTGGTCGATTACCCGGACACAGGCCGACAAAGCCGACGAACTCACTGTTGGTAGAGCCGCCGCTTGGCGATGTACTGCACCACACCGTCGGGCACCAGGTACCAGACCGGCTCCCCCCGGGCCACCCGTTCGCGGCAGTCGGTGGAGGAGATCGCCATCGCCGGGACCTGCACCAGGCTCACCGTGTCGGCGGGCAGGTGCTTGTCGGTGAGCTCGAACCCGGGGCGGGTCACCCCGATGAAGTGGGCCAGCTCGAAGATCTCGTCCAGATCCTTCCAGGAGAGGATCCGCTCCAGCGCGTCGGCGCCGGTGATGAAGTACAGCTGCACCTTCGGGCCGTACTCGGCGTGCAGGTCACGCAGGGTGTCGACGGTGTAGGTGGGGCCGCCCCGGTCGATGTCCACCCGGCTCACCTGGAACCGCGGGTTGGACGCGGTGGCGATCACCGTCATCAGGTAGCGGTCCTCGGCCGGGCTGACCGGTTCGTCCGCCTTCTGCCACGGCTGACCGGTCGGGACGAAGACCACCTCGTCCAGGCCGAACCGGTCCGCGACCTCGCTGGCCGCGACGAGGTGCCCGTGGTGGATGGGGTCGAAGGTGCCGCCCATGATCCCGATCCGCCGGATGTCTTCCTCCACCCGACGATCGTAGGCCGGGGACGGCCGGCGACCCGTCGGGGCCGCCGGACCGTCCCATCCACCGGGGCGGGCTCAGGCCGACGCGGCGGCCACCGCCGTCCGGGCGACCAGCGCGCGCCGCAGGTCGTCGTCGAGGTCGGTGACCCAGCGGCGCAGCCCCGGCGTGAGGTCGTCGCGGGCCAGCAGCGCCGCGGCCAGCTCCCGGGTGGGCTGCGCCACGGCGTAGCGGGGGAACGCCAGGATGGCGACCTGGTCGGCCACCCAGGCGGTACGCAGCCGCGCCGCGGCCGGCATGTCGGCGAAGTACCGCTCGACGTACGGCGCGGTCAGCTCGGCCTGCTCCGGCTGCCAGAACCCCTCGGCGGTCGCCTCGACCAGCCGGTTGGACAGCTCGGTGCTGCGGGTCACGATCTCCCAGGCGGTCCGCTTGGCGTCGGCGTCCGGCAGCGCCGCGCGGCAGCACGCGGCCCGTTCCGCCCCGATGGCGCTGCGGTCGGCCGCCGCCTCGGCGGCGATCTCCGCCTCACCGGCCGCCCCCAGCACCACCAGCCGCAGCAGCAGCGCCCAGCGCAGGTCGGTGTCGACCGCCAGCCCGTCCGGCACCCCGTCTCCGGCCAGCCACCCGGCGAGCAGACCGGTGTCGGTGGTGGCGGCGACCAGGCCCCGCGCGGCGGCGAGCTGCAACGACCCGCCGGCCGGCGCCCCGGCGAGCAGCGCGGCGCAGGCCCCGGCGACCCTCAGCAGGGCGGCCTCCCGGGCCAGCGGGTCGAGGTAGCGGTCGATCAGGCGGCGGCTCAGCGTCAGCACCTCCTCCGCGATGATCACCTCGGTCTCGGCGGGCAGCGCCGCCGCGATCAACCCGACCAGCCCGCTCACCGGTCGCTCCCCGTCGGTGGCCGCGTCCAGCGCCTCGCCCCAGAGCAGCGCGCGGGCCAGCGGGTCGTCCAGCGCCGGCAGCAGCATCGGCACCGCGTCGGCGGAGGCGGGATCGAGGCGGATCTTGGCGAAGGTCAGGTCGCCGTCGTTGGGCAGCAGCAGGCCGGTGGCGGGCTCGCCGACCAGCGCGGTCAGCGGGGTGCGGCCCTTGTCGGTGTCCGGGTCGAGGTCCACCTCGAACCGGCTCGCCGTGCCGTCGGCGGCGTACCGGCCCACGCCGACCCGGTGCGGCCGGAGCACGGGGTGGGTGGCCGGGGCGGTCTGCACCAGTGCGGCGTCGGCCCAGCGGCCGTCGGCGTCCACCGCCGTCTCCATCCGCAACGTGTTGACCTGCGGCCGGCGCAGCCAGCGCTCCGCCCAGTCGGTGAGATCCCGGCCGCTGGCGGCGCTGAGGCCGGCCAGCAGGTCGGCCAGCGTGGCGTTGCCGAACCGGTGGGCGGCGAAGTGGGCGTTGAGGCCGGCCAGGAACGCCTCGTCGCCCAGCCAGGCGACCAGTTGCCGCAGCACGCTGGCGCCCTTGGCGTACGAGATGCCGTCGAAGTTGAGCAGGCCCTGGGCGGCGTCGGTGACCTCCTCCGGGGCCACCGGGTGGGTGGAGGGCCGCTGGTCGGCGGTGTAGCCCCAGGCCTTGCGGCGAATCGCGAAGGTCGTCCAGGCCTGGCCGAAGCGGGTCGCCTCGGCGGTCACCCGGGTGCCGAGGTACTCGGCGAACGACTCGTTCAGCCAGAGGTCGTCCCACCAGCTCATGGTGACCAGGTCACCGAACCACATGTGGGCCATCTCGTGGGCGATGGTAGTGGCCCGCTGCTCCCGCTGGGTGTCGGTGACCGCCGACCGGAAGACGTAGTCGTCGCGCAGGGTCACCAGGCCCGGGTTCTCCATCGCGCCGGCGTTGAACTCCGGCACGAACGCCTGGTCGTACTTGCCGAACGGGTAGCGCTCGGAGAAGAGCTGGTGGAACCGGTCGAGGCACTGCCGGGTGACGGTGAAGATCTCGTCGATGTCGGCGTCGAGGTGCGCGGCGAGGGAGCGCCGGCAGTAGACCCCGAGCGGAATGCCGTCGTGCTCGGCGCGACGCACGTGCCAGGGGCCGGCGATCAGCGAGACGAAGTACGTGGCCAGCGGCGCGGTCGGGGCGAACTCCCAGCGCCCGGGCGACGGGTTGGCGGCGAGCTGCCCGTTGGCGACGACCGTCCACTCCGGTGGCGCGCTGACCGACAGGGTCACCGGTGCCTTCAGGTCGGGCTGGTCGAAGGCGGCGAAGAGGCGCTGCACGTCGTCCAGGAAGGACATCGCGTACAGGTAGGTCTCGCCGTCGGCCGGGTCGACGAAGCGGTGCATCCCCTCGCCGGTGTTCGAGTACGCCATCTCGGCGGTGACGGTCAGCGTGTTCTCCCCGGCCAGCCCGGTCAGCGGCAGCCGGTTGTCGTCCAGCGAGCCGGGGTCGAGATCCCGGTCGTTGAGGCGTACCGCGAGCAGTCGGGCGGGTTTGACCTCGACGAAGGTGTCGGTGCCGGGGGTGGCCCGGAACCGGATGGTGACGGTGGAGCGGAAGCGCTCGCCGCCGCCGGTCAGGTCGAGGTCCACCTGATAGGACTCGACAGTGATCAGCGCGCGACGCGCGGTCGCCTCTACACGGGTCAGGCTCGGCATCCGCTTATCCTGCCCGACGGGGAACCGGACGGGTCCCCCATGACGCGTGGTGATGGAGGACGAACAATGGGTCAGCACCCCAAGGGCGATTTCGACCTGTCCCGGGCGGTCTGGCAGCGAGCCGAGGGCGACACCTCCGACAGCGCGGTCGAGGTGGCCTTCGTCGACGACCTGATCGGCATGCGCAACTCCGCGGAGCCGGACGGGCCGGTGCTGGTCTTCACCCAGGCCGAGTGGGACGCCTTCGTCGCGGGCGCGCAGGACGGCGAGTTCGACCTGGACTGAGCGGGGCGCGCCACCGCGCCGGGCCGCGCCCCCCCGACCCCCGGAAGCGGTCTCACCGCCACCGGGACAGCGGCGGGGGCGCGGCCCGACGCGGTTCACCCGTCGCCCTCGCCCCAGCCGAGGCCTCCGGGGCCCGGGGCGTGGTGGAAACCGGGATGGCCGGCCACGTCGGCGCAGCGCTCGCCGTCCGGGCCGGGCGCGCCGCAGAAGAGCCGCTCGGCCCGGTGCCAGGCGTCGGCCGGTGAGAGGGCCGCCGCGCCGAGCACCACCTCCGGGCGGAGCAGGCTCAACGCCTCGGCGTACGCGACGGCGAGGTCGCGGGCCTGCTCCGGCCCGTCGGCCTCGAAGCCGAGGTGGGCGGTGAACCGCCGGGGCGGCCGGGCGGCCCGCCGGGCGGGGGCGATCAGCGGCGGGCCGTCCGCCCCGCCGGACCGGCCGCCCCCGATCGCCTCGACCACCTGCCGCTGCCGCCAGTACGGCGGCCTGTTGTCCCGCATCGGCCCTCCCCGTCGTCACGCCGGCCGCCCGACCGTGGCCGACCCGCAGACGAGGAAACCAGGTTTCCGGCGTCCTGGGAGGGGCCAGCAGACGGCTCGTCAACTGGCCCACACCCCTCGGGTCCGCGCGCCTACCGTCCGGCCAAACCGACGGGATTCAGCGGCCCCGGCCTGGGTAGACGCCAGGCGGCCGGCCGGTTCGCGCCGGCCGCCGTCACCCGTGTCAGGAGAGCCCGATGGCCACCATGCCCGTCCACCGCAGCCCGGACGCCTCGCTGGCGTTCCTGCGTGAGGGGTACCGGTTCATCAGTTCCCGCTGTGACCGCTACGGCAGCGACATCTTCCGCACCCGGCTGCTGCTGGAGCCGACGATCTGCCTGCGCGGACGGCCGGCGGCGGTGCTCTTCTACGACCCGGAGCGGTTCCAGCGCGAGGGCGCGATGCCCAAACGGGGCCAGCGGACGCTCACCGGCCGGGGCGGCGTACAGGGGTTGGACGGGCCGGCGCACACCGACCGCAAGGCCATGCTCGTGTCGATCATGACGCCGGACGCGGTCCGGCGGCTCGGGCAGCTCTTCGCCGACGAGTGGGCCGCCCGCATCCCGGTCTGGGAGCAGTCCGGCCCGGTGGTCCTCTACGACGAGGTCGCCCGGATGCTGACCCGGGCGGTCTGCGCCTGGGCGGGCATCCCGCTGGCCTCGAGCCAGGTCGCCCGCCGCACCGACGAACTGCACGCGATGATCGACGCTCCGGCGGCGCTCGGGCCGCGGCACTGGCGCGGGCTGCTCGGCCGCCGCCGCGGCGAACGCTGGGCCGCCGACGTGGTGGAGCGGGCCCGGGTCGGCACGCTGCCCGCCCCGGAGGGCAGCGCGTTGCGGGCGATCGCCGAGCACCGCGACGCCGAGGACCGGCTGCTGCCCCGCCGGATCGCCGCGGTGGAACTGCTCAACGTGCTGCGCCCGACCGTCGCCGTCGACCGGTACGTGACCTTTGCCGCCCTGGCCCTGCACGACCACCCGGCCTGGCGGGAGCGGGTCCAGGGCGGCGACGAGATCACCGAGGCCTTCGTGCAGGAGGTCCGCCGCTACTACCCGTTCTTCCCGGTGGCCGCCGCCCGGGTGCGGCAGTCCTTCGAGTGGCAGGGCCACCACTTCCCGCGCGGCCGGCGGGTGCTGCTCGACCTGTACGGCACCAACCACCACCCCGAGCTCTGGCCCGAGCCGGAACGCTTCCGGCCGGAGCGCTTCGTCGGCTGGCGCGACGACCCGTACGGCTTCGTGCCGCAGGGCGGCGGCGAGCACCTGGGCGGGCACCGGTGCGCCGGTGAGTGGGTCACCATCGAGCTGATGAAGCGCGCGGTCACCCTGCTCACCAGCGCGATGCGGTACGAGGTGCCGCCGCAGAACCTGGCGCTGAACCTGGGCCGGATGCCCACGCTGCCGCCGAGCGGCTTCGTCATCGACGACGTCCGCCGCATCGACTGAGCCCGGCGCCCCGGGACGCACCGAAGCGCCGGGCCCGCCGGTCAGGCCATCGCCGGGTGCAGCACGCTGCGCAGGCAGGCGTCCTGCTTCTTCTCGAAGATCTCGTAGCCGCGCACGCCCTCCTCCAGCGACATCGGGTGGGTGGCCAGGTAGCCGGGGTCGATCTCGCCGGCGGCGAGGCGGTCCAGCAGCATCGGGATGTAGCGCTGGGCGTGCATCTGCCCCATCCGAAGCACCAGGGCCTTGTTCATCGCCGCGCCGAGGGGGAACTTGTCGACCAGGCCGCCGTAGACGCCGACGATGCTCACCGTGCCGCCCTTGCGACACGCCATGATCGCCTGGCGGACCGAGGTGGGGCGGTCGGTGCTCAGCCGGGCGGTCTGCTTCGCCTTGTCGTACGCGTACGCCGGGCCGACGTCGTGCGCCTCCATGCCGACCGCCTCGATGCAGGCGTCCGGGCCCCGGCCGGCGGTCATCTCCCGCAGCGCCTCCAGCACGTCGGTCTCCGCGTAGTTGATCGTCTCCACGCCGAGCCGCTCGGTGGCCGTGGCGAGCCGCTCCGGCAGCCGGTCGATCACGACGACGCGCTCGGCGCCGAGCAGCTGGGCGGCGCGGGCCGCCATCTGGCCCACTCCGCCGGCGCCCCAGACCGCCACCACCTCGCCGCCGGAGAGGCCGCAGAAGTCGGCGGCCATCCAGCCGGTGGGCATGGCGTCGGAGGCGAAGACGGCGGCGTCGTCGGGCACCCCGTCGGGGACCTTGAACGCGCCGACGTCACCGAACGGCACCCGGATGTACTCGGCGTGGCTGCCGGAGTAGCCGCCGGCGGCGTGGGAGTAGCCGAGGATGCCGGCCGGCGAGTGGCCCCACAGCTTCTCCGGGATGACCGGCTGCGGGTTGGAGTTGTCGCAGAGCGAGAACTGCTCGGTGCGGCAGTACCAGCAGCCGCCGCAGGCCACCACCGAGCCGACCACCACCCGGTCGCCGACGCGCAGCCGCTGTACGCCCGGCCCGGTCTCCACCACCTCGCCCATGAACTCGTGGCCGAGGATGTCACCCTCCCGCATCGCGGGCAGGAACCCGTTGATCAGGTGCAGGTCCGAACCGCAGACGCTGCTGGCCCGGACCTTGACGATGATGTCGCCCTCGGCCCGTACGCGCGGGTCGGGCACGTCCCGGACCGCCAGCTTGCCGACCCCTTCCCAGCACAGCGCCCTCACGGCCGCCCTCCCGCCGAGAGCCGCTCGCGGACCTTGTCGGTCGCCGCCTCCTGGGCCGGGGTGCGCCCGGAGGGGTCGCGCCGGGTGTCGATCATCTGGCCGCTCTCGATCAACGACTTGATCCGCCGCAGCGCGTCCCGCAGCGCCAGGTCGGGCTCGTCGCCGCGGGCCAGCCCCAGCATCCGGCCCAGCGGACCGCCCGCGCGGTAGCGCAGCTCGGCCCGGATCTCGGTCCCCCGGTCCTGCGGCGCGGGGGTCAGGTCCACGTGCCCCTCCTGCGGGACCGGGCCGTCGGTGACCCGCCAGCTGAGCCGGCCCGGCCCGTCGACGGTGATCTCGGCCCGCCACTCGGTGCCACCGTGCACCGGGTCGGCGGCGACGCAGCGCCACCGGTTCTCGTCGAGCTGTTCGAGGGTCGCCCACTCGCCCAGGGCCCGGTCCAGCCGTTCCCGGTCGGTCCAGAAGCCGATGACGGCGTCCATCGGCCGGTCCACGGTGATCCCGCGGCGCACCACGTACCAGCCGCCCTGCCGCGCCGGCTGGTGACGGCGCCGCCGCCGGGCCACCAGCCGGCCGACCCCGACCGCGGTCACCGTGGTGGCCCCGAGCAGGGCCCACCTCGCTGCGTTGCTGGTCATCACGTCTCCTCCGCTCGGACGTTCGGGGATGTCGTCCGCATCCCGGTGCGCTACCCGGCGTGAACCCGTCGAAACGCCCCGTTTGACCGGCCGGTTTCCGGGCATGCGGTGACGAACACCGTTTCCCGGGAGGCAGCGTTGCCCTTCGACGCCAGCGAGTACGGCCGACACATTCCCGCGGACGTCTACGACCTGGCGTTCGCCCACCTCACCCCCGACGCGGCCGTGGACCGCCTGGCGGCGCTCGCCGACGGTGGCGCCGTCTGCGAGTTCGGCATCGGCACCGGCCGGCTGGCCCTGCCGCTGCGCGAACGGGGCCTCACGGTCGCCGGGATCGAGGGGTCGACGGAGATGGCGGCCCGGCTGCGGGCCAAGCCGGGCGGCGACCGGATCGAGGTGGCCATCGGCGACTTCACCGAGACCCGCGTCGCCGGCCAGTTCGCCCTGGTGCTGCTCGCGTTCAACACGATCTTCGCGCTGCCCGACCAGGACGCCCAGGTCGCCTGCTTCCGCAACGCCGCGGCGCACCTGCGGCCCGGGGGCCGGTTCGTGGTGGAGGCGTGGGTACCGGACCCGGGCGCGTTCCGCGGCGGCACGTCGCTGCGCCCGGTGCACGTCGCCCAGGACGCGGTGCTGCTGGAGGCGGCCCGGCTGTACCCGGCGGAGCAGCGGATGACCACCACCAAGATCCGGCTCGGCAACGACGGGGTGCGGCTGCTGCCCGCCAACCACCGCTACGCCTGGCCGGCCGAACTCGACCTGATGGCCCAGCTGGCCGGGATGAGCAGGGAACACCGCTGGGCCGACTGGTCCGGCGCCCCCTTCACCGACGACAGCCGGGACCACGTCTCCGTCTACCGGCGCCCGGAGTCGGCGTGAGCGCCCCGGCCCGGCGCCGGCCGGTCCCGCCCGCGTCGCCGGCCGCCGCCGGGCCGATGCCACCGCTCCCGGCGGACCCGCCACCGGTCCGCGCGCCGGAGCGCGGCGTCCGCCCCGATCGGCTCCCCGTCGAGTACGTCCTGCCGTTGCGCTGGTCCGACGACGCCGGCCTGGCCGAGCTGACCGGGTACCTGCGGTCGATCGCCGCGCTGGCCGACGTGACCGTGGTGGACGGCTCCCCGCCGGAGGTCTTCGCCCGGCACGCCGGCGCGTGGCGCGGCGTCGTGCGGCACGTCGCCCCGGACCCGGCCGTGCGGGGCGTCAACGGCAAGGTCCGCGGGGTGCTCACCGGCGTCGCGATGGCCCGGCACGAGCACGTGGTGATCGCCGACGACGACGTCCGGTACGACCAGCCCGCCCTGCGCGCCGTGCACCGGTTGCTGGACGTCGCCGACCTGGTCCGGCCGCAGAACTACTTCGACCCGCTGCCCTGGCACGCCTGGTGGGACACCGGCCGGACGCTGCTCAACCGGGCGCTCGGCGCCGACTACCCGGGCACCCTGGCGGTGCGCCGGAGCACCTTCCGGGCGATGGGCGGCTACGACCCCGACGTGCTCTTCGAGAACCTGGAGCTGATCCGCACCGTGCGGGCGTACGGGGGGACCGAGGCGGCGCCCGCCAGGCTCTACGTACGCCGGCTGCCACCGACCGCGGCGCACTTCCGGGGCCAGCGGGTCCGCCAGGCGTACGACGACCTGGCCCAGCCGGTGCGGCTGCTGACCTCGCTGGCGGTGCTGCCGGGCGTGCTGGCCGCGCTGGCCGCCCGGCGACCCGGCGCGCTGCTCGCGGCCACCGCCGCGACGGTCGCGCTGGCCGAGCGGGGGCGCCGGCGGGCCGGCGGCACCGCGGTCTTCCCCCCGGCCACCGCCCTGGCCGCCCCGCTGTGGCTGCTGGAACGCGGCGGCTGCGCCTGGCTCGCCCTGGCCCGGCGGGTCCTGCGCGGCGGCGTGCGCTACGGCGACGGCCGGGTACGCCGCGCCGCCCACTTCGAGCACACCCTCCGCCGCCGCCTCACCCGGCGCTGATCCCCCGCCGCCTCACCCAGCGCTGATCCGCCGCCGGGCGCGGCCGGGCGCTGATCCCCCGCCGTCGGAGGCCGGCGTGCCCGGTCCGCGAGCCGCCAGCCGTCACCCGCCAGGGCGGGCGGGCCGGGACATCGGCCCGGGGCCGGTACGTGCGACAGCTCGCGGCCACGTCCCGGCGAAAGCCGGGAGTGGCCGCGAGCTGCGGTGTGCGACGTGGGTGGCCGGATCAGTTCCGGACCTGGTCGCGGGACTGCTGCGCCTGCTCCTTGACGTCCTGGGCGGCCGACTTGGTGTCGTCCTTGACCGCGTGGACGGCGTCCTGGGCGGTGGCCTTCACCGACTCGGTGGCGCGCTGCGCGGGCTCGCGCAGCTCCTCCTTGAGCTCGTTGGCGACCTCGCCCAGCTTCTCCTTCACCACCCCGCTGTGCTCGGTGGCCTTCTCCTTGACCTGGGTGGCCAGCTCCTGCTCGCGGCGGGTGGCCGGGATCAGCGAGGAGACCAGCATGCCGACGCCGAAGGCGATCAGGCCGGCGGCCAGCGGGTTGCCCTCGGACTTCTGACGGATCACCTGCGGCGCCCGCTGCGCGGCGTCGCCGACGGTCGAGGCGGCCGAGTGGGCCTTGTCGCTGACCGTGGAGGCCGCCGAGTGGGCCTTGTCGCTGACGGTGGAGGCCGCCGAGGAGGCGCGGTCACCGACCGACTGGGCGGCGTGGCCGGTGCTGTGGCCGAGGTCGGAAGCGCTACCCATAACCTTTTCCCTCACATTCTGCAGCGCGCTGCGCACCCGCTGCTTGCGGTCGTCGACGATGCGGCCGGGGCTGACCTTGTACGCCAGGGCGTCCACGTCCGAGCTCAGGCTGTTGCGGGTGGCCTCGATCTCCCGGCGGATCTGATCGGGATCGGTGCTCATCGGGTGACTCCCTCCGGATGGGGCTTGAGCGCGTCGGGGATGCGCTGCACGCTGTCGTTGGTCTGCTTGAGGCCGCGAATCCGCTCGGCGTTCTTCTTGGCCATGGAGTAGAGGACGGCGGCGACGACCGCCCAGAGCACGGCCACGATCAGCGCGGCCAGGCCCGAATCCATCACGTTGTCCAGGAACTGCCACACGGCGATGGAGACGAACAGCGCCACCATGTAGCCGCCGAAGCCGGCGCCACCGAAGAGACCGGCGGCCTTGCCCGCCTTCTTCCCCTCCTGGCGGATCTCGGCCTTGGCCAGCTCCACCTCCTGCCGCATCAGGGTGGACAGGTCGGTGGTGACCGACCGCATCAGCTCACCCAGCGAGCTGCCCCTGACCTCGTCCGCGGTGTGCGGCGCACCCGCGGGGTGGTACCCGGGGTCCACTCCGGACCCCTGCGTCGGCATGCTCATGCCGCCGCCTCCCTTCGGATGACTCGTTCGCTCACGGACGGGGGGTGCCGGTGCCGCTGGAGGGCACGCCCGGCAGCGGGTCGGTCTGGGTCACCGGGGGCAGCGGCTGACCGGTGCCGCCCGCCGGGTCGGCGTAGCTGGTGGTGCCGCCGTTGTCCGGGTACGCCGTGCCGGCGTAGCCCGGGGTCGGGTCGAGGTAGCTGTCGGGGACCGCGCGCGGCGCGGGCGGCGTCGGGATGACCGCGGTCCGGTCCGGGTCGTCGTAGCCGCCGGTCGAGCCGTACAGGCCGTGGGCGCCGGTCGAGTCGTCGGCGGAGGTGAGGCCCTTGGTCAGCCGGCCGGCGAGCACGCCCAGCAGGGCCGCCCCGACCAGGAAGGTGCCCGGGTTTCGGCGGGCGTAGGTCTTGACCTCGTTGAGCAGGTCGCCCGGCTCGCGCTCCTCCAGCCAGCCGGCCACTCCGTGCACCCGGTCGGCCGCCTGGTGGGCCAGCTCGGTCACCGGGCCACCCGCGCCGCCGTTCTGCGCCATCGAGCGCATCTCGTCGGCCAGCGAGCGGAGCCCACCGGCCGCCCGGCGCTGCTGCTGGCTGGTCTGGCCGGCGAGCTGGTTGCGGGCCTCGCCGTAGAGGCTGCGCGCCTGCCGCTTGGTCTCGTCGACCACCTCGCGACCCTGCTCCTTCGCGGTCTGTGCGACCGCGCCACCCGCGTTGGCGGCCTCGGCCCCGACCTGACGGGCCTGGTCCTTGACACCGCCGTTACCGTTGCCCTGATCGCTTCCGTAGGTGGAAGACGTGGGCGAGAGATCGTAAGTCATGATTTCCCTTCCGCTCGGAAGCTCGTGCGGTTGATGCGCTCGGGGGTTTCCGCCGGCGGTCACTCCGGCGTCGCCATTGACCTACCCCCCGGTGTCGGATCCATGCCTGATTCGTCATTCCTCTGCGCTGCGCAGCCGTCCGGTCACAGAATGTGATGATCGTCCGGCTGTCGCCGACAGCTGCTGGGTGGAGGTGACATCGATGGCACGTGACGGGCGCGGGCGTGGCGCGGCCGGGCCGAAGCCCCGGATCCAGGGGGTCGCCCTCGCGGTGGCCGCGGTCTTCCTGGTGCTGGGCGTACTCGGC
Organism: Micromonospora sp. URMC 105; assembly: GCF_051386295.1. NCBI lineage: Bacteria > Bacillati > Actinomycetota > Actinomycetes > Micromonosporales > Micromonosporaceae > Micromonospora > Micromonospora sp. URMC 105. The sequence goes on from NZ_JBPQTL010000063.1 coordinate 21,072, forward strand.
TTCGTCCCGGGCGTCACCACCGGGTACGACCACCTGACCTTCGCCGGTCACCACTCGGGCGCGAAGCTGCTCGGCCTGTTCCAGGTGTCGGTCCTGCACAACGTGCTGCACCTGCTCTTCGGGCTGCTCGGGCTGGTGATGGCCCGCAGGCTGGGCGGGGCCCGGCTCTTCCTGGCCGGCGGCGGCGTCGCCTACCTGGGACTGTGGCTGTACGGCTTCGCCATCGACCGGGAGTCCGTCGCCAACTTCGTCCCGCTCAACGACGCCGACAACTGGCTGCACCTGGGGCTCGGCTTCGGCATGCTCGCGCTCGGGCTGCTGCTCTCCAACGACGCGGGCACCGGCGGCCGGCTGGACACCCCGTTCGACCGTCCCTGAACAAGGGCCAGCGCAACGCCCGGCATGTCCGAGTTTGATCGGACTGGGAAGCGGGCACCGGATAGGGCGTCGGGTGGCGGACGAGGAGGTCACGATGCCACGGTGGATCCGCAACAACGCGCTGAGCATCGTCATGCTCGGCGCGTTTCTCGTCTTCTTGACGCTGCAGAGCGTCTTCGGCTGGCAGACCCACAACGAGGAGCTTGCCGAGTACGGTGCCGAGCCGCTCAGCTGGCCGTCGTACCTGGGCACCGGGCACTTCGCCGAGTCCGTCTTCGAGAACTGGGAGTCGGAGTTCCTCCAGATGGGCGGCTACGTGCTGCTGACCGCGTACCTGGTGCAGCAGGGGTCGGCGGAGTCGAAGCCGGAGGGCCAGACCGACCGCCCGGAGGACGACGAGCGCCGGGCCGGGCCGGACTCCCCCTGGCCGGTCCGGGTCGGCGGCCTGCCGCTGGTGGTCTACCGCAACAGTCTGTCGCTGGCCCTGCTGCTCATCTTCGCCGGCTCGTTCGTCGGCCACCTGCTCGGCGGCGTGGCGCAGCACAACCAGGAGCAGGCCCTGCAGAACGGGGCCGCCCCGATCAGCGCCTGGCAGTTCCTCGGCACCAGCGACTTCTGGTTCCAGTCGATGCAGAACTGGCAGAGCGAGTTCCTGGCCGTCGGCGCGCTGATCCTGCTGAGCATCGTGCTGCGCCAGCACGCGTCCCCGGAGTCCAAGCCGGTCACCGTGGCGCACGCCGAGACCGGCGCCTGACCCGCCCTCAGGCGGCCACCGGCAGGCGCTTGGCGAAGCAGACGCTGTACGGGTTGTCGACGTACTCGCCGTAGACCGGGATCGGCTCGTACCCGCAGGAGGTGTAGAGCCCGATCGCCGCCGGCAGGTACACGCCGGTTTCCAGGCAGACCACCGAGTGCCCCCGCTGGAAGGCCAGCTCCTCCAGCGCGGTCAGCAGCTGCCGGGCGATGCCCCGGCCCCGGTACCCGGGCCGGACGTACATCCGCTTGAGTTCCCCGGTGGCCGCGTCCAGCGACTGGATCCCCCCGCAGGCCACCGCCCGGCCGTCGACGACCACCGCGAGATAGCGGATGTCGTCGTGCGTGACGGTGACCTGCCCGTCCAGCCCGCCGTCGGCCTCGCGCAGCTCACGCTGCTGAGCGGCGACGAGGGCGTCGATCTCCGGATCGGTGCAGGGGCGGGACTCGATCAGCATCCGCCCAGGCTAGGCCGGGCCGATTTCCCGGAGGTTTCCGGCGATCGACCCGGACACGGACACGGCGGAGCTATTCGAGGTCGTCGTCGTCCAGGTCGTCGGAGACGTCCGCGTCCAGGCCACCGGCCTCCTGCTCGTCGGCCGGGCGCTGCCGGCGTGCCTTGCGGGCGGCCAGCCGCTCGGCGGCCGAGGCGCGGGTCGACTTCTCCTCCAGCCGAACGTCGGTGCCCCGGCTGCCCGGCACGAACTCGGTGCCGGCGTAGAGGGTCGGCTGCCAGTCGAACTCCCGCTCGCCGATGCGCACCAGATCGCCCGGCTTGGCGCCGACCTTGGCCAGCTTGTCCTCGACGCCGAGGCGGGCGAGCCGGTCGGCGAGGAAGCCGATCGCCTCGTCGTTCTCGAAGTTCGTCTGCCGGACCCAGCGCTCGGGCCGCACCCCGCGCACGGTGAAGGAGCCGTCCTCCTCCGCCTCGATGGTGAAGCCGGCGTCGTCGACCGCCTTCGGACGGATGACGATCCGGGTCGGCTCGGCCGGCGGGGCCGCCTTGCGGCTCTCCTCGACCACCTCGGCCATCGCGTACATCAGTTCCTTGAGGCCCTCACGGGTGGCCGTGGAGACCTCGAACACCCGGAAGCCGCGCTCCTCCAGGTCCGGCCGGACGATCTCGGCGAGATCCCGCCCGTCCGGTACGTCGATCTTGTTCAGCGCGACCAGCCGGGGGCGGTCGGCGAGGCCGCCGTACTCGGAGAGCTCGGCCTCGATGGTCTCGATGTCGGCGAGCGGGTCGCGGCCCGGCTCCAACGTCGCGGTGTCGATCACGTGCACCAGCACGGCGCAGCGCTCGACGTGGCGGAGGAACTCCAGCCCCAGCCCCTTGCCGGTGGCCGCGCCGGGGATCAGGCCGGGCACGTCGGCGACCGTGAAGGTGTGGTTGTCGACCCGGACCACGCCCAGGTTCGGCACCAGGGTGGTGAACGGGTAGTCGGCGATCTTCGGCTTGGCGGCGGAGATCACCGAGATCAGCGACGACTTGCCGGCGGACGGGAAGCCCACCAGGCCGACGTCGGCCACGCTCTTGAGCTCCAGCACCACGTCCAGCCGGTCGCCGGGCTCGCCCAGCTCGGCGAAGCCGGGGGCCTTGCGCTTGGCGTTGGCCAGCGACGCGTTGCCGCGACCGCCGCGACCGCCACGGGCGGCCTCGAAGGTGGTGCCCGCGCCGACCATGTCGGCCAGCACCTGGCCGTCGAGGGTCTGCACCACGGTGCCGTTCGGCACCTTGATCACCAGGTCGTGCCCGTTGGCGCCGTCCCGGTTCGACCCGGCGCCGCCCTTGCCGTTCTCGGCCTTGAGGTGGGGGCGGAAGTGGAAGTCGAGCAGCGTGGTCACCTGGGGGTCGACCACCAGGGAGACGCTGCCGCCGTGCCCGCCGTTGCCCCCGTCCGGGCCGCCGAACGGCTTGAACTTCTCCCGGTGGATGGAGGCACAGCCGTGCCCGCCGTCGCCGGCCTGCATGTGCAGGACGACCCGGTCAACGAACGTCGTCACGACGCCAATCCTTCCAGCGAGGTCCGCCCCCGCGCGCGAAAAGACGAAGCGGGCCGGGACCCGAGGTCCACGGCCCGCAAAGCCTTCGAACTACTGCTGCGGCACGATGTTGACGGTCTTGCGACCGCGCTTGGTGCCGAACTGGACCGCACCGGCCGCCAGCGCGAAGAGCGTGTCGTCTCCGCCGCGGCCGACCAGGTCACCGGGGTGGAACTTGGTGCCACGCTGACGGATGAGAATCTCACCCGCGCTGACGACCTGACCACCGAAGCGCTTCACGCCGAGTCGCTGGGCCGCGGAGTCACGACCGTTACGCGAGCTGGACGCACCCTTTTTGTGAGCCATTGGAGGACGACCTACTTCCCGCTGGAGATGCCGGTCACCTTGACCTGGGTCAGCGGCTGGCGGTGACCCTGGCGCTTGTGGTAGCCGGTCTTGTTCTTGAACTTGTGGATCCGGATCTTCGGGCCCTTGGTGTGCGCGGCGATTTCGCCGGACACCGCGACCGAGGCAAGCTTCGCCGCGTCGGTCACCAGGTCGTCACCGTCGACGAGGAGCACCGCGGTGAGCTTCACCGCGTCGCCGGGGGCACCGGCGAGCTTCTCGACCTCGATCACGTCGCCCTCGGCGACCTTGTACTGCTTGCCGCCGGTCTTGACGATCGCGTACATCGGAGGCGGACTCCCTGTCGTTGAGGCTGCTGGCTGGTCGTTCCCACGGCGACTCGCCGGGTAGCAGTGACACCGGCGGCGCGGGCACGCGGGAACTCGGCACACCAAAGTGCGCCGCAGGCAAGGGTACGCCATGGACCGGGCGACACCCAAACCGGCCCCGCCGGTCAGCGGCCGCAGAGCTGGTCGAGGCGCTGCTGGAGGCGGTCGAGCTCGGTCTCGTCGATCGACTCCACGTCGGCGCCGAGCGTGCCGACCTCGGTGGCCAGGTCGGTCAGGAGGGTCTTCAACTGCGGATCGGTGGCCCGGGCCGACTGCTCACGCAGCGCCGAGCGCCAGGTGGCCAACGCCGACTCCGCCCGCTTACGGGCGGTTTCCGCCCCGGTGCTGTCGTTCGCGCCGACCGCGGCGATCATCTTGCCCAGTTCCTCGACGTACGTCCGCACGGCCGCCGAGGAGGCCTGCTCGGCATCGGCGCAGACCTGCGGCCCGTTGCCCCCCGCCGGGGCGACGCTGACCGGGGCGGACGGCATGGTGGCGGCGGCCGACGGGCCGGCGGACGGGCCGGCGGTGGCCCGGGCGGTCTCGTCGGACCGGTCGCCGGAGCAGCCGGAGCCGGTCAGCAGTACGGCGGTCACCAGGGTGGCGGCGAGCAGGCGGCGCATGATCTTCTCCTAGCCGGGGGTGACCGATCGTAGCCGGGCCCGGAGAACGCGACAGGGCCCCTCCCGCCGGCAAATGTTGCCGGGAGAGGGGCCCCGCGAAACGTCGTGCTGGTCAGCCCGTCAGGGGCGGGTCCGCCGACGGGGACCGCCGCGGCGGGACCGGCGCCGGCCGGTGCCGCCCTCGCCGCTCTCCTCCTCGGCCTCGCCGTCGCCCAGCGCGTCCGGGTCGTCCGCCCCGGCCAGCCGGGCCGACTCGCCCTCCAGGCTGTCGGCGACCGCCGGCGCGGCCGGCGTCTCGGTCTCGTACCGGGACAGGTCGTAGCCCATGGTGTCGTGGTACTCGGCCTCGGTCTCGGCGACCACGTCGGTGTTCTCGGTGGTCTCGACCACCGTGCGCTCCGGCGCGGCGGCGGCCTTGCGCGAGCGCCGCCGCGACGACCCGCCGGTCTGCTCGGCCGCCGGGGCGGGGGCCACCGCGGAGGCGACCGCCTTGACCTTCTCCCCCGCGCCGCCGGCCCGCGGCTTCTCCGGCACCGGCTCGGTGTGGATGACCAGGCCGCGGCCCTTGCAGCACTCGCAGGTCTCGCTGAACGCCTCCAGCAGGCCCGCGCCGATCCGCTTCCGGGTCATCTGCACCAGGCCGAGCGAGGTGATCTCGGTGACCTGGTGCTTGGTCCGGTCCCGGCCCAGGCACTCGGTCAACCGGCGCAGCACCAGCTCACGGTTCGACTCCAGCACCATGTCGATGAAGTCGATCACCACGATGCCGCCGAGGTCGCGCAGCCGGAGCTGACGCACGATCTCCTCGGCCGCCTCCAGGTTGTTGCGGGTGACCGTCTCCTCCAGGTTGCCCCCGGAGCCGGTGTACTTGCCGGTGTTGACGTCGATGACGGTCATCGCCTCGGTGCGGTCGATGACCAGCGACCCGCCGGAGGGGAGGAAGACCTTCCGGTCCAGCCCCTTGATGATCTGCTCGTCGATCCGGTACTCGGCGAAGACGTCGGTGGCGCCGACGTGCCGGCGCAGCCGGGCGACCAGGTCCGGCGAGACGTGCGACAGGTACGACTCGACCATGTCGTACGACTGCTCGCCCTCGATGACCAGCTCGCGGAAGTCCTCGTTGAACAGGTCCCGGACGACCCGGATGACCAGGTCCGGCTCCTCGTAGAGCAGCACCGGGGCGCCACCCTCGGCCGCCTTGGCCTGGATGTCCTCCCACTGCGCCTGGAGCCGCTTGACGTCACGGGCCAGCTCGTCCTCGCTCGCCCCCTCGGCGGCGGTCCGGACGATCACACCGGCACCGTCCGGCACCAGCTTCTTGAGCACGTCCCGCAGCCGCTTGCGCTCGTTGTCCGGCAGCTTGCGGCTGATGCCGGAGGCGTTGCCGTTGGGCACGTACACCAGGTGCCGGCCGGAGAGCGCGACGTGGCTGGTCAGCCGGGCGCCCTTGTGCCCGATCGGATCCTTGGTCACCTGCACCAGCACCGAGTCGCCGGAGCGCAGCGCCTGCTCGATCGAGCGCGCCCGCCCCTCCAGGCCGGAGGTGTCCCAGTTGACCTCGCCGGCGTACAGCACGGCGTTGCGTCCCCGCCCGATGTCGACGAACGCCGCCTCCATGCTGGGCAGGACGTTCTGCACCTTGCCGAGGTAGACGTTGCCGGCCATGGTGCCGGAGGAGTTGCGGGTGACGTAGTGCTCGACCAGCACGCCGTCCTCCAGGACCGCGATCTGGGTGCGGTCGCCGCGCTGGCGTACCGCCATCACCCGGTCGACCGCCTCCCGGCGGGCCAGGAACTCCGACTCGCTGAGGATCGGCGGCCGGGTACGGCGCTGCTCGCGGCCGTCCCGACGGCGCTGGCGCTTGGCCTCCAGCCGGGTCGAGCCGGAGACGCCCTGCACCTCGTCGACGGCCTTGCGCGGCTCGCGGATCTTGACCACGGTGGGCACGCCGTCGTCGGCGGCGCCCTCCACGTCCCCGGCGCCACGGCGGCGACGACGGCGGCGACGGCGGGTCAGCCCGTCGCCCTCGCCCTCCTCGTCCTCGGCCTCGGCCTCTTCGGCCTCGGCGGCCTCGGCCTGGACGGCCTCCTCGGCCTCTTCCTCCTCGTCGCTGTCCTCGGCGCCGCCCTTGCCGCGACCGCGGCCCCGGCGACCACGACGACGGCGACGGCGGGCCGCCGCGCTCTCGTCCTCGTCCTCGTCCTCGGTCTCGGCGGCCTCCTCGGCCTCGCCGGTGGGCTCCTCCTCGACCTCGGCCACCTCGACCGGCTCGACCTCACGGCGGCCCCGGCGACGTCGGCGGCCGGTCTCGGCCGGCTCCTCGACGGCCTCCTCGGCCGCCGCCGGGCCGGGCTCGACCACGCGGACGACCGGCAGGTCCTCGGGCAGCGGGGCCATGAAGAGCACGGTGGGCGCGGAGAGCGCGGCCCGCCGGCGGCGGGTACGCGGCTCCGGCGCGGGCTCGGCCGCCGGCTCGGCGCCGGACACCGCGACACCGGGCGGGACCTCGCCGGCCCGGCTCTCGGCGCCGGAGGGCGCGACGGCGGGCTCGGTGACGCCCGGCTCGGTCTCGACGGGCTCGGCGGGCTCCTCGTCGAGCGCGGTGGGCTCGGTGGGCGCCGCCGCCTCGACGGCGGGCTCCTCCTCCTCGACCGCCGCGACAACCGGCGGGGCGGCCTCGACGGCCGGCGGAGCGGGCTCGGCCGGGGTCTCGGCGGCCGGCTCGGCCGCCGCCGGGGCGGCGGCCTTCTTGCGCCGGGTCCGGGTGACCTTCACCGGCGGCACGACCTCCGCCGAGTGCTCCTCGGCGCCGGTGGCCACCACCGGCTCGTCGGCGGCAGCGGCCGGTGTCGCCTTGCGCCGGCGACGGGTCGTCTTGGGCGGCGTGTCCAGTTCACCGGCGACCGGGGCGAGTACCTCGGCCTGGTGCGCCTCGTCGGTGCCGGAGGCGGCAGTCGCCGACGCCTCGGCGGGGGCGTCGACCTGCTCCGGCTGGTTCAGCGGCGCCGCCTTGCGCCGGGTGGTGCGCCGGCGCTTCGGCGCGGCCTCGGCGGCGCCGTCAGTGGCGGCGCTGCCGGTGGTGACGCTGTCGGTGGTGGCGTCGGCGGTGTCGCCGGCCGGCTGTGCGCCGGTCCGTTCGCCGCCCTCGGGCTCGTTCTCGAGCATGGACGTTCTCCAGTTCTGGCCGCCCCGGGCGCGGGTGAGCGCTGCCACGCAGGGTTGCCGCAAAAGTGTTTCCGCCGGGCGCGCGTGGTGCGCGACCGCCGAAGTCTGCCTGCCTAGAGCACCGACCGTCGGTCAGTGCTCACCGATGGTTGCCCCGTCGCGGTCCGCGTCCAACGGATCCACGATCGCACCCTGCGCGGTCAGCGTGCCCTGCGCCAGCCGGGTCACCCTTGGCGAGACCGGCGGCACCAGGTCGGCCACCACGCGGAGGCCGGAAAGGACGTCATCGGGCCGTACGGACGGGGTGACCTGCCGCACGACCAGTTCGAGTATCGCACACGAGGCGCCCGGCACCCCGGAAGGCGTCTCCGCGGGCGGCACCACATCGATGCGCATGACGGCCGCCCGGGCGTCGAAGGTGCGCCGGCCCTGCTTGGTCATCCGCTCGACCTGGATCTCGTCGGCGGCGGTGAACGCGGCGACGGCCGCCTCCAGTGCGGCCGGCTCGACCTCGGGCAGCTCGATGCGCCAGTGCGAGGCCTCGATCCGGTCGGCCAGGCTGCCGGTTCCGGCGACCACCGCGTCGAGCACGTCCAGCCCCGGCGAGAGCGCGGCGTCCAGCGCCACGCGCAACTGCTCCGGGTCGACCTGCTCGCGCAGGCCGATCTCCAGGTACTCGGCCTCGCTGGCGACGCCGGTCGGGGCGGCGCTGGCGTAGGAGATCTTGGGGTGGGGGGTGAAGCCCTGGGAGAAGGCGATCGGGACGCCGGCCCGGCGCAGTGCGCGCTCGAAGGCCCGGGCGAAGTCGCGGTGCGAGGTGAACCGGAGCGGGCCGCGCTTGGCGTACCGGATCCGGACGCGCTGGACGACCGGCGCCTGCCCGCCCTCCGGCTGTGGTTTCCTGCTGATCGTCGTGCTCCTCGGTGTCAGGACCGGTCGGTCATGAAGGTGCCACGGATGCCGGTGACAATAACTTCATGATCGCCGGGACGGGGCGGGTGGCGCGCCCATGCGCGGCACACCCGCCCCGGTACGGTCACTGCTGAGCGCCGGTGGGGACCTTCAGTCCGTTGACCGGGGTGAGCGGGAGCAGCTTCCGGCCGGTCGGGCCGATCTGGATCTCGGTGTCCATCGAGGGGCAGACGCCGCAGTCGAAGCACGGCGTCCACCGGCAGTCGTCCTGCTCGTACTCGGACATCGAGTCCTGCCAGTCCTGCCAGAGCCAGTCCTTGTCCAGGCCCGAGTCTAGGTGGTCCCAGGGCAGGACCTCCAGCTCGTCGCGCTCCCGGGTGGTGTACCAGTCCAGGTCGACGCCGAACGTCGGCAGCACCTCGGCGGCGGCCTCCACCCAGCGCTGGTACGAGAAGTGCTCGCTCCAGCCGTCGAACCGGCCGCCGTTCTCCCAGACCTTGCGGATCACCGCGCCGACCCGGCGGTCACCGCGGCTGAGCAGGCCCTCGATCAGCGACGGCTCGCCGTCGTGGTAGCGGAAGCCGATCGCCCGGCCCAGCGAGCGGTCCGAGTTGATCGCCTGCTTGAGCAGCCGCAGCCGGTGGTCGATCACCTCCGGACGCTCCATCGCCGCCCACTGGAACGGGGTGTGCGGCTTCGGCACGAAACCGCCGATGGAGACCGTGCAGCGGATGTCCTTGGAGCCGGTGGCGGCCCGGCCCGCCTTGATCACCTCGTGCGCCATGTCCGCGATCTCGAGGACGTCGTCGTCGGTCTCGGTGGGCAGGCCGCACATGAAGTAGAGCTTCACCTGGCGCCAGCCGTTGCTGTACGCGGTGACGACGGTGCGGATCAGGTCTTCCTTCGACACCATCTTGTTGATGACCTTGCGGATCCGCTCCGACCCGCCCTCCGGGGCGAAGGTCAGACCGGTACGTCGGCCGTTGCGGGACAGCTCCTGGGCCAGGTCGATGTTGAAGGCGTCCACCCGGGTCGACGGCAGCGACAGGGACACGTTGGTGCCCTCGTACTGCTGGGCGAGGCCGGAGCACATGTCGCCGATCTCGGAGTGGTCGGCCGACGACAGCGACAGCAGGCCGACCTCGTGGAAGCCGGAGAACTCCAGGCCGTCGCGGACCATCTGGCCGACCGTGGTGATCGAGCGCTCCCGCACCGGGCGGGTGATCATGCCGGCCTGGCAGAACCGGCAGCCCCGGGTGCAGCCCCGGAAGATCTCCACCGCGTACCGCTCGTGCACCGTCTCGGCGAGCGGGACCAGCGGCTTCTTCGGGTACGGCCAGGCGTCCAGGTCCATCGTCGTGCGCTTGTGCACCCGGAACGGCACGTCCGCCCGGTTCGGCACGACGCGCTGGATCCGGCCGTCGGGCAGGTAGTCCACGTCGTAGAAGCGCGGCACGTAGACGCTCTCCGTGCGGGCCAGGCGCAGCAGCAGCTCGTCCCGGCCGCCCGGGGAGCCCTCGGCCTTCCACTCCCGGACGATCGTGGTGATCTCCAGGACCGCCTCCTCGCCGTCGCCGAGCACGGCGGCGTCGACGAAGTCGGCGATCGGCTCCGGGTTGAACGCGGCGTGCCCGCCGGCCACGATCACCGGGTCGGCGTCGGTACGGTCGGCGGCGAGCATCGGGATGCCGGCCAGGTCGATCGCGGTGAGCAGGTTGGTGTAGCCCAGCTCGGTGGAGAACGAGACGCCGAAGACGTCGAAGTCGCGCACCGAGCGGTGCGCGTCGACGGTGAACTGCGGCACGCCGTGGGCGCGCATCAGCTTCTCCAGGTCCGGCCAGACCGCGTAGGTGCGCTCGGCGAGCACGTCGGGCAGCTCGTTGAGCACCTCGTAGAGGATCTGCACGCCCTGGTTGGGCAGCCCGACCTCGTAGGCGTCGGGGTACATCAGCGCCCAGCGCACGGTGGCGGCGTCCCAGTCCTTGACCACCGCGCCCAGCTCGCCACCGACGTACTGGATGGGCTTGGTCACCTGGGGCAGCAGCGGCTCCAGCCGGGGCCAGATCGAATTGGCCGCGGCGGGGCGCGGCGTCGTGGACGGGGCACTCATGATGCCCAAGGGTACGCGCCCACCGGCCACCCCCTACGCCGCACCCTGGTCGAAGAGCATCGGGAAGCGGACGCCGAAGTCCTCGCCGATGGACTGCGCGGCGCTGCGGCTGTCCCGG